>JAFGPD010000045.1 GCA_016926185.1 Candidatus Woesebacteria bacterium
ACCATATTTACTTTGGACTAAGTGTTTCATTACTAATGGCGAGTGATTATGTTCCTCTGTTTTTTCTGCCTGTGTTTTTCATTTATGCGGTTTACAAAAAAAGATCTGTTAAATGGTGGAAACACTTTATTATCAGTTTTATTCCTCTGATGATTTTTGGACTATTTTGGATGCCAATCTTTTTAATCCAAATTAAAAATTATCAAAGAGTTTTACAAAACTTACCTTTGTGGAGAGGTGTTGTCGGTGGTGTTAGTATGAGACAGATTACTATCTTTTGGATGAAGTTGATCCTTGGGAGAATAAGCTTTAATAAATATTTGTATTACCCGTTAATATTAATAACTTCGGTTATTTATCTTGTCCTATTAATTAAATCTTTTAATAGAAAGAATTTATTCTTTGTGCTTTGGTTTTTTGTTCCATTAATTCTAGGAATAAGTAGTTCATTTATTTTTCCTGCATTTAACTATTTCCGGTTTTTGTATGTGGTTCCCGGTTTTATCGTGCTATTAGTGAGAGGATCAAAAAATTCTAAGTACGGTAATCTTTTACTCTTTATGATCATGATTATTAATATATTAGGGCTGTCAATTTATTACTTTGATAAAGATCAGCACAGGGAGGACTGGAGGAGTGCTGTAAGAGAAGTTGAAGCTAGAGCTTCGGTAGAATCATCGGCTATTGTTTTCAATTATTATCTTATACCTGCAGGTTTCAGGTGGTATGACGAAGGTTATAAATCAGTTTATGCTTTGTCTGATGAAAGTAAATTACAAAATATTTTAAGTAATTATGACTCTTTATACTACTTTGATTATCTGGAAGATATTTATGATCCTGATAATTTACTAAAGAAAAAAATAGTAGAAGATGGTTTTAAGGAAATTGAGATCTTTGATTATAGAGGTATAGGACAGATAAGATATTATATAAGATAAGAAGATGAAAATAGGAATAGACATCAGCCAAATTGTGTACGATACGGGTGTGTCCGTGTACACGAAAAGTCTTATACGAGCTCTTTCGAAAATCGATAATAAAAACGAATATAAGCTATTTGCCGGAAGCTTAAGAAGAAAAAGTGATGTTGAGAATTTTCTAAGATCTATCAAAAATAAAAACTTTAAAGCTCTGGTCTATCCGCTTCCTCCTACATTTTTTAATTTCTTGTGGAACAAGATACATATTTATAGCATTGAAAATTTTATCGGTGAGCTTGACGTCTTTCATTCGTCTGATTGGACACAGCCTCCAACAAGTGCGAAAAGTATTACCACAGTTCATGATCTGACACCGATATTTTATCCTGAATGGTCATATAAAAAGATAATCGATGCTCACAAGTCAAGGTTGGACTGGGTAAAAAAAGAAGTCGATACGATCATTGTTCCCACTAATGCCACCAAAATAGATCTAAGATCACTAGGATTTGAAAGGAAAAATATAACAGTCATACCTGAGGCAGTGGAGCCGATTTTTAAACCTGCGAGTTCTATAGAGATTGAAAAAATAAAAGAAAAATACAATATTGAAGACTTTATCCTATGTGTCGGTGTGTCTCCAAGAAAAAATATCAAAAGATGTATAAAAGTCTTCAATAAGGTTAAAAAGAATTATCCAAAGCTAAAATTGATCGTTATCGGGCAATTCCATGAGAAGATAAGTAAAGTTAAAGATGTGATATTTACAGGACACGTTGAAAAGAAAGAAATGCCTGTTCTTTACAGCGGTGCCGAATGCCTTTTGTATCCTTCACTTTATGAAGGTTTCGGGCTGCCAATACTGGAAGCAATGGCTTGTCAGACACCGGTTGTTACTTCTGATAGATCCAGCATGAAGGAAGTTGCGGGAGACGCTGCAATTTTGGTAGATGCAGATAGTGTTGATGATATTAAAAAAGGCTTGATAAAAGCTTTAATGGAGAAAAGTAATTGGATAAAAAAGGGTAAGAAGCGAGTTAAGGACTTTAGCTGGGAAAAAACGGCGAAACTTACGTTTGCAGAGTATCAAAAACTTAATAAATAAAAAAATGTTAATAGGTATTGATGGGAATGAAGCAAATGAAGTAAGGAAAGATATCGGAGCAAGGGTTGGCAGTAATGTTGTTGCCTATCAAATGCTTTGGGCACTCTATAAAAACAAAAATAAATGGGGTAAAAAGCACAAAATTGCAATTTATCTGAAGAATAAACCAAAAAAGGATATGCCGCCGGAAGATGTTGAGGTTTTTAGATACGTTGTTTTGGGTGATAGAGCTTTCTGGGTCGTTACAAAGCTGATGCCTGTTTTATATTCTAAGAATAAACCGGATGTCTTGCACACATTCAGTCACTATTTACCAATTTTTTCCCCTGTTCCAATGGGTTTAACGATACATGACCTTGGTTTTCTCAAATATTCGGCACAATTTAAGAAAAAAGATTATTGGCAATTAAAACACTGGACTGCTAAGAGTATAAATATATCAAAATATATCATAACGGTATCTAAATATAGCAAAAGGGATCTAATTAAAAATTATCCTAGTGCCAAAGACAAGGTTCATGTTATTTATAATTCTTATGACAGCAAGTTGATAGGAAAGAGTTTTTCCAAAAAAGAAAAAGAAAAAACACTGAAAAAATATAAGATAAGTAAAGATTATCTATTTTTTTTGGGAACTTTGAAACCAAGCAAAAACCCCGACGGTTTGATACAGGCTTTCAGTAAAATCAAGGAAAAAAGCTTAGTGTTGGTGATCGCTGGAGGGAAAGGGTGGATGTATGAAAGTATCAATAAGCTTGTTAAAAACTTAGGAATTGAAGATAAGGTTATTTTTACAGGTTTTGTCAGCGAGAAAGAAAAAGCAATACTGCTTCAAGAAGCAAAAGTGCTAATTTCACCTTCATTTTGGGAAGGATTCGGGATCCATGTTCTTGAGGCTTTTGCCAGCGGAACTCCGGTTATTGTAAGTGATAGAGCATCGCTTCCTGAAATAGCCGGTGATGCCGCAATTTACGTTGATCCTGATTCTGTTAAATCTATCAAGCAAGCAATTGAAAAACTTATCCAGATGAAGGAAGTAGAGTATAATAAGTTAGTTCATGAGGGTCTTAATAGGCTCAAAATGTTTGATTGGAGTAATTCTGCTGAAAAGCTGATAGAGGTTTTAGAAAAAAATATTTCACAGTAGCCATGATAAAAGATAATATAAGTTCAAAAGAGGGGAGAATAGTCTTTACTGATAAACACGGAAGAGAGCTTTCCTCCAAAGAAGCGGTAAATAAGATCATTATAAGAGTTTACAATTGGTATATCGATATAATGCTTTTTTTCGTCCACTTAGTCAGTTTACACGTTCCTTTTTTTACGATTAGAAGATTAATGCTTAAGTTAGTGGGAGTAAAGATCGGAAAAGGTAGCATGATCCACATGGGATGTAAATTCTTTTATCCTAAAGGTGTCAGTATTGGAGAGGATTCAATAGTTGGAAGTGACGCTTTTTTGGATGGCAGAGCTGAGCTTTCGATAGGGGATCACGTTGATATCGCATCAGAAGTAATGATCTATAATTCACAGCACGATCTTTCCAGTGAGATATTTTCAGCTATTACCGATAAGGTTGAAATCGGCGATTATGTTTTTATCGGACCACGTGCCATAATCCTTCCCGGTCTTAAGATCGCCAAAGGTGCAGTTGTGGCCGCAGGAGCCGTTGTAACAAAGGATGTTGGTGAAAAAGAAATTGTTGGTGGAGTGCCGGCACAGATTATAGGTAAAAGAAATTTGAAAAAGCTCAACTACAAACTTGGAAGACCTAGGCTATTTCAGTGATGAAAAAACCCTTCAGAATAATTTATGGCTTCTTAACGGTGATATTTGCCATTTATCTATCAGTTCCTAATCCTGAATTTCCTGAGCCTCCCGATGATGCTTTGCAATCCGATGAGCCGGCAGACACGGAAACTCCTCTTCGGAGAGGATATTTTACTGATAAAACGAGGGATGAAGTGATGGACCATTATTACGATCAGTTCTCACGATCAAAAAGGATACTCCCCATGATCACTTATAGATTAAATTATCCACCGGAAGAGTCTCAGACACTGATAAGAGATCAGACCAGAAGCACTTTTTTGGAGGAAATTGTTCATCCGTTCAGAGAATCTATCTTTGTAAACGGTTTTGAACCCACTGAAAATAAAGATCTCATTAGAGTAAACGGAAAGTTGTGGAGACAAAAGATAATCATTGCTTATTATCCTAGTAGGACAATTGTTCGTATTGTCATAGGTTTGGCAACTTGTATTTTGGGAATTGTTGTAATTGAATACACTAAAAAAAACTTAGATGGGTTTTTATTGATTTTTAAAAATAAATAAAATGACTTACGACATTTCTATTATCATCGTCAATTACAATACCAAGAAATTATTGAAAAACTGTCTTGAGTCTATCTTTAAATACACAAAACAAGTCAATCATGAAGTGATAGTTGTGGACAATGCTTCGTCTGATGATTCTATTAAGATGGTCAATAAAGATTACCCAAAGGTCAAACTGATAAAAAATAAGGATAATTTGGGATTTGCCAAAGCTAACAATTTGGGTATTAGAGAAAGTAAGGGAAAATATATAGTTTTACTAAACTCAGACACGGAATTAAAAAGTAATATTTTCAAAAATATGTATGAGTGGATGGAGAATAATAAAAGTATTGGAGTCTCAACTTGTAAACTTATCTATCCGGATGGAAGAGTGCAGAGTGCAGGAGGATATTTGCCGAATTTACTGCGAGTTGCGTCATGGATGTTATTTCAGGATATTCCCTTTGTTGATAGATTGATCAAACCATTTCAGCCGCACAAAGAACTCTCGCCTATGAAAAATGATGAGATATATAAAAAGTCAAACAATCTGGAGTGGTTGGCGGGTACTTGCTTTATTATCCGGAGAAAAGTTATTGATGATGTGGGATATTTGGATGAAGACTATTTCATGTATACAGAAGATGTTGATTACTGTTATAGAGTTAATGAGTTCGGATGGGATATTGGTTATAACCCAAAATATGAACTGATACACCATAAGGGAGCCAGTGGTTCAAGTGAATTTTCAGTTCGTCAGGAGTTTAAAGGGATAAAGATATTTTTTAAAAAACATTATCCTGCTTGGCAGTACCCCATATTAAGATTGATACTAAAAGCGGGTGCACTAGAGAGGATGATCCTTTTTAGGCTAATTGGCAGTACGGATCGTGTGAAAATATATGAAAAAACTCTCAAAACAATATAAGAAGCTAGAACAAATATTTGTAGTGATACTTTTGATCATTATCCCCTTGTATCCAAAGTTCCCCTTATTGAGTGTGCCTGGCACTTATGTAGCCATAAGAATTGAGGATTTGATAATTGCAGCTATTTGTATATATTTGATAGCGATTTATTCCTCGAAAATAAGAAAAATATCAAATATAAGCATGATAAAGGCATATATCATTTATATTGCAGTAGGAATTACATCACTAATGTCCGCAGTATTGATTACAAATACTGTTCAACCGCTTTTAGGATTTTTACATTTATTAAGAAGAGTACAATATTTTGTTCCATTTATAATAGGGTATCTTGCTATTAAGAACAGATCAATAGAAAAAACCTTTATTATTAAAACCTTATTCTTGGTAGTTTTTATGGTTTTTGCGTACGGTTTAGGGCAAAAATATTTAAATTGGCCAATAATTGTTACACAAAATAGAGAATATGCGAAGGGTATTGCTCTCAGGTCCATACCGGGAGGACATCTTAACTCAACATTTGCAGGTCATTATGATCTTGCAAGTTACATGATATTGGTTACACCAATATTTTTGGTATTTTTCGCAAATAATTTTAATTTTAGAAATTTAAAGAATGTAAGTTTTATATCAGTTTTAGTGGTATTGGTGGGTACTTGGCTAGTGGGGATATCAGGATCCAGAATTTCGACGATCTCCTTTTTGGCTACGGGTTTAGTATCCCTTATTTTAATAAAGAAATTTAAAATTATTCCATTTTTCTTAATCTTTGCGATATTGGTCTTTAGTTTATCCAACAGTCTTGTTACGAGATATCAAAGATTAATAGAAGTGGGCACAGCTCAGTTTCAGAATGTCATGAACAAGCTGAGAACTAATTCAGGAGAGTCTTTTGTGGTTTATGCACAGGATCAAACCCAAGATTTTCCGGAAAAAAGAAAAAAACCAGATCCAACCCCCACACCCGCACCGGTTTTAGAGGATAGGTCTACATCAATAAGATTGAATATCGAATGGCCAAGAGCGATCAGGGCTTTTTATAAAAATCCAATATTAGGTACAGGTTTTTCCTCGATAACGTTAGCAACTGATAATGATTACTTAAGATTATTAGGAGAATTGGGGATATTTGGAGTATTGTCTTTTTCCACAATATTTATAATTCTTTTTAAAAGTTTCATAGAAGCAATCCGAGTAATCAAAAAGTTCAGTAGAATTGAAATCGCGTTCATTGTTGGATGTTCTTCATCACTTCTTGGAGTTTTTATCAATGCAGCTTTTATTGACATTTTTGAAGCATCTAAGTTTGCGATAACATTTTGGTTATTACAGGGATTGACTTTTTCGTTAATTACAGACAAGTTAAGAAAATGATCAAAAAAATTGGAAGATCGAGAATTATTATAATGTTTTTATTGTTTGCGATAGTGTTTTTAGGATTAGTACTAAGGGGATTCAATCTTTTTGTCCCAGTGGCTGATTGGCATTCTTTTCGACAAGCAGACACGATCTCGGTAAGTAGAGTCTTTTTAGAAGAAGGTATAGATCTATTCAAGCCCAGATATCATGATGTTTCCAATACTCAAAGCGGGTTATTTAATCCTAACGGTTATCGTATGGTTGAATTTCCAGTTTATAATTCAATGGTAGCTTATTCTTACAAGCTGTTTCCAATATTCACACTCGAAGCTTGGGGAAGGATCACATCAATATTTTCAGCAGTAGTTACTGCTTATATTATCTTTCTTTTAATGAAAAGGTTTACGGATTTTAAGATAGGTTTATTGTCCTCTTTAGTATATCTGATAATTCCTTTTAACATATATTTTACAAGATCAATTTTGCCTGAGCCAATGGCGACTATGTTTGCTGTTTTATCACTTTGGTTATTTGTCAGACATTTTGATATGGATGATAACAAAATCCTTTTGCTTTCAGCTTTTTCAATGTCACTAGCAATTTTGATAAAACCTTATGTATTTTTCTACGCAGCGCCAATGATCTTTTTAATTTTTGAAGATAAAAATATCAAAGAAGTTCTTAAATTGCGATACATCTTATTTTCACTAATAATCATTGTACCCATTGTGTTATGGCGTTTATGGATAAACAGATTTCCGGAGGGGATACCTTTTTGGAAATGGACGATGAACGGTGATGGTATCAGATTCAAACCTGCATTTTTCCGCTGGTTATTTTCGGAAAGAATAGGAAAGTTGATATTGGGAGTATGGGGAACAGCGCTTTTCGTATTAGGTCTTTCCGGTAAGGATAGAAAAGCTAGATTTTTTCAATCTTTGATATTGGGAGTATTTATATATTTTTCAATATTTGCCACGGCCAATGTAAGACATGACTATTATCAAACTATAATAATTCCGGCTATTGTTATGGTCTTTTCATATGGAGGGTATGTATTTATAAAAAGTGAATTTGGCAAAGTATTCAAAGCACTTACTCTTACAACGATATTGTTTTTAATGACCATTACAACTGTAGGATTTGTAAAAGAATATTACAAGATCAATAGGCCCGAAATAATTAAGGCTGGATTGGCTGTCCGAAAGATCGTTCCAAAAGATTCATTAATAATTGCACCATATAATGGTGATACAGCATTTTTGTATCAGACAAGTAGAAGAGGGTGGCCTGTTGTTGATTTTCCCATTCAGGAGCTTATTGATAGAGGTGCTGAGTATTTTGTATCTGTTGATCTTGATCACTATCAAACTGTAGAGTTCTCTGAAAAGTACGATATTCTGGAAATAACTGATGATTATGTAATATTAAAGTTGATTTAATTGAATAAATTATGAAGATATTAATGCTGGTTCCATTTTTGCCTAATACCGCAACTTCTGGCGGACAAACCCGTTGGTATAACTTGATCAAGCATTTATCAAAGTCTCACGATGTTACACTTTTTTCGATGATAAAAGATGATTCTGAGAAAAAATACTTACCGGAGCTTGAGAAATATTGCAAAAAGGTTAGAGTTTTCAGGAGATCGAAGTCGCCTTGGACAATAAAAAACATGCTTCTTGCAGAGCTAGGATTTTATCCCCTTGTGGTTATAAGAAATTTTTCTTTTGCTGAAAGACAAGCAGTAAAGGAAGAGCTCGAAAAAGAAAAATATGATCTTATTCATGCTGAGGCTTTTTATGTAATGCCCCATATTGGCAATACTAGTGTGCCAACGATCTTGGTTGAACAAACTATAGAGTATATGGTTTACAAACATTATGTTGATAATGAGGTACGACCGCTTTTAAAACCTTTTTACTATTTAGATGTACTTAAGTTGAGATTTTGGGAAAAGCATTACTGGAAAAAAGCTGATCAGCTTGTCGCAGTCTCTCCTGATGATAAGAGTTTTATGCAAAAGATCTTACCTGGAATAAAAGTTGATATAATACCAAACGGTGTTGATGTTAAGTCCTTTTCAAGTAAGAGTGTAAAGAAGAAAGAACCGCCAAGAGTGATGTATGGGGTTACCAACTTTGAATGGCTGCAAAACGTCGAAGCGGTTGACCTTCTTATTAATAAAGTTTGGCCTAAAATAAATAATAAAGTACCGAAAGCGATACTTTGGATAGTTGGAAGAAAGATACCAGAAAGAATAAGAAAGTTATCTAAAGAAAGAAAAGACATAGAAATTACAGAATCTATTCCAGATGCACGTGATGCTTATTTAGCATCACGCTTGATGGTTACACCCATTAGAGGAGCAGGAGGTACAAGATTAAAGATCTTAGAGGCAATGGCGGCGGCACTACCAGTAGTATCAACTTCTGTTGGCGTAGCCGGTCTTAATGTTACTTCTGGAAAAAATGTATTAATAAGTGATGATATGAAAGGACTTGCTGAATATGCAGTAAAGCTTCTAAAAGATAAAAAGCTAGCTAAAAATATTGGGAAAAATGGTCAAAAGTTTGTAAGAGATCATTATGATTGGGGGTCCATTGTAAAACTGCATGATCCGATCTATAAAAAAACTCTTGAAAAAAGAAATATATGACAAAAAATAAACTTTCAATTGTGATAGTCAGTTATAACACCAAAGAGCTTCTGGATAATTGTTTAAGGTCTGTATATAAAGAAGAAAAAGAAGTTCCTTTTGAAGTAATAGTTGTTGACAATGCTTCGAGCGACGGTTCGGTCGAGATGGTCAATAAAAAATATCCACAAGTGATATTAATAAAAAACTCAGAAAATCTGGGATTTTCTAAAGCTAATAATAAAGCAAGACTAAAAGTAAAAACCCCTTACGTTCTTTTTCTAAATTCAGACACATTGATTTATAACAACACTCTTAAAAAACCTCTTAAATATTTGGAAGATCATAAAAGAGCGGGATCAATTACTTGTAAAACTGTTTTGAAAAATGGACAGTTGGATAAAGATGTAAGAAGATCATTCCCTACTCCTTGGGTAGCATTGACGCATTTAGTCTTCCGGTTGGATAGAATATTCCCAAGATCAAAGCTTTTTGCAAAATATTGGTATGGTTATTTTGATGAAGATAAACTACATGAAGTAGACGTTATTCAGGGAGCTTTTCATTTAACGAGAAAAGAAGTGTTGGATGAAGTTGGTTGGTTCGATGAGGATTATTTTCTGGATGGTGAGGATATTGATCTTTGCTGGAGAATTAAGCAGGCTGGCTGGAAGATAATTTATTATCCAAAGGTAAAAATCACTCACTACAAAAAAGCTTCAAAAAATAGACCAAGTATAGAGGAAAGAAAAAAAATAATCAGCAAAGGTGTGGAATCAATGGAATTGTTTTATCGCAAAAGATTGTGGGATAGATATCCATTGTTTTTGAATCTAATAATAGTTGCAGCCGTAAGAATCACAAAACAGATTCGTTTATTTAGAATAGAGTTTATTAAATGAAAATTGCGATAGACGGTAGGTTTTATGGTTTGGAACATGCTGGTTTGGGAAGATATACAATGAATCTTATTGATCAGTTACAGAAACTGGACAATAAGAATTTATATTTTATTTTACTTCGTAAGAAATACTTTAATACATTGAACTTTCAAAAAAAATGGCGGAAAGTATTGTGTGATACTACTCATTATAGTTTTGCAGAACAATTTAAATTACCTAGATTGATCAGGAAAATAAATCCAGATATTTATCATGCTTTATCAATAAATTATCCTGTTTTATATAAGGGAAAAACTGTAGTTACTCTTCACGATCTGACTCAGCTTTCATATACAATTAAAGCTACGACCTTACCCGAACCTTTATATTTAATTAAGCATTTTGGTCTGAAATATGTTGTCAAAAAGGCTACAAAAAACGCAAATAGTGTACTCGTTCCATCAAAAGCCGTGGGTAGAGATCTAATTGATATTCATAATGTAAAAAAAGAAAAGTTGAAGGTAATTTATGAGGGTGTAAGTATTTCAGCGAATAATAATTCAGCACTAAACATACCTGATAAATATTCATTTCATAATAAATATTTTCTTTATATTGGGAACGCTTACCCTCACAAAAATCTAGATAGATTAATTGAAGCTATGAAATTAATTAATCAAAAAAGAAAGAAAAATGTCTTGCTTATTATTGGAGGTTCAAGAGATATTTTCAAAAAACAATTAGATAAGAAAATTAAACAGTCTTTGATGGATAAATATATTAAAACAGTAGGTTACATACCTGATGAATACATGAAATATGTTTATGAAAATTCTATCGGTTTTGTATACCCTTCGTTAGCGGAGGGTTTTGGACTTCAAGGTATAGAGGCAATGAAAGCGGGAACCCTGCTTCTGGCCTCTAATATACCTGTATTCAAAGAGATATATAAAGAAAATGCACTGTATTTCAATCCATACGATTTTTCCGAAATCGCCAATACATTAGAATTAGCTATAACTATGAGTGAAATTGAGAGGAAAAAAGCTATTGAAAAAGCAAGGAAATTTTCTGAAAGATACTCCTGGAAAAAAATGGCTGAAAAAACATTGGAAGTTTATAGGTCTTCTGTTAAATAGTTGGATGATATGTTTGTAAATAATAAAAAGACTGCCATTGTTTACGACCGAATTAACAAATGGGGAGGTGCAGAGAGAGTACTTCTTGCACTTCATGAAATATTCCCGAAAGCACCTTTATATACATCCGTCTATAGCGAGAAAACAGCAAGGTGGGCTAAAGTCTTTCCTACTGTATATACCTCCTTTTTGCAAAAAATAAAATTTTTGCGCACAAAGCATGAGCTTTTGGCTCCTTTTATGCCTTTGGCATTCGAGTCCTTTGATTTTTCCGGATACGATACAGTAATCTCAGTTACAAGTGAAGCAGCTAAAGGAATTATTACTAGTCCGAACACAAAACATATTTGCTACATGCTTACACCTACACGTTATCTGTGGAGTGGTTATAACGAGTACTTCCAAAGGGATTTTAAAAAAGTAATTACAAAGCCCATTGTCAAATATTTGCGCAAATGGGACAAAGTAGCAGCTCAAAGGCCGGACAAGGTGATTGCAATATCAACCGAAGTACGGAAAAGAATAAAAAAGTACTATCAAAGGAATTCCGAAATAGTATATCCTCCAGTTGAGGTTAATAGAATCAAGAATCAAGAATCAAGAATCAAGAATCAGAATTATTATTTAGTTGTCGGTAGACTAGTTGCTTATAAAAAAGTTGATCTTGTGGTAAGAGCTTTTAATGAGCTAAAAGAGAAATTGGTGATAGTTGGGATTGGCAGTCAGGAAAAGTATCTTAAAAGAATTGCCAATAAAAACATTATTTTTACAGGCTTCGTGAAAGAGAGACAGTTGCTGGAATTTTACAAGAACGCAAAAGCCTTTATTTTTCCTCAGCTTGAGGATTTTGGAATTACGGCCGTGGAAGCTCAAGCTGCAGGTGTCCCAGTGATCGCTTATAAAGCGGGTGGAGCTTTGGATACAGTCATTGATAATAGAACAGGAATTTATTTTGAAAAACAGACTGTTGATTCATTGAAAGAAGCTGTATTAAGATTTAAGAGGAAAAAATTCAATAGAGGCAGTATAATAAATAACGCTGAAAAGTTTTCTGAAGAAAGGTTCAAAAAAGATTTTATTAAAATAAGTAAATTATGACTGATACCTATAAAAATCATTTATTTGCAATAATCCTTGCAGGAGGAGGAGGAACAAGACTATGGCCCAGGTCAAGGAATGCAACCCCAAAGCAGTTCCTGCCAATTTTTGGAAAAGAAACTCTAACTCAAATAACCTATAAACGATTCAGAAAAATATTTGACAAGGACAAGATCTTTATCGTAACAGTATCTGAGGATTATAAGAAAGAAATTATTAGAGAGATACCAGAAATTGTTAAAGAAAACATCATTGTCGAGCCAGCAAGAAGAGAGACGGGTCCGGCTCATGGGATAGGTGCAGCGTTTATTTATAAAAAAGATCCAGATGCAGTGATCATCACAGAGGCTGCAGATAGACTTGTCAAGCCCGTGAAGACCTATCTTTCTACCTTAAAAAAGGCTGCCAGAGTTGCATATGAGGAAAAAGTGCTTTTGTCTATCGGTGTTGAGCCGGCATATCCTCATGTGGGTTTAGGTCATATTAAAAAAGGTGAAAAATGGAAAATAGTTGGGAAACTTCCAATTTATAAGGTTGATAAATTTGTAGAAAAGCCACCATTGGAACTAGCTAAGAAATACACAGCCTCAGGGAAATATTACTGGAATGCCGGTCAGTATGTTTGGAGAGCAGACAGTCTCCTAAAAGCTTTCAGACAATTTGAACCCGAGATCAGTAAAAATCTTGAAACGATTATATCATCCATTGGAACAAGTCAAGAGAGAACGACAATCAATTCGGCTTATAAAAAGATGCCCAAGATATCAATAGATTACGCAGTTTCAGAGAGAGCAAAGAACCTTTATGTAATACCCGGAAGATTTTTTTGGACGGATATTGGGGATTGGAAAGAGGTATGGAACAATCTTAAAAAAGACGACATGGGAAATGTATTGATTGATGGTGATGAGCCGGGCGGAGAAATAATCAATCTTGATACCTCTGATGCATTAATACACAAAAATGGCCGATTGATCGCAGTTATTGATGTTGACAATATTGTAGTTGTTGATACTAAAGATGCGCTTCTGATTTGCTCAAAATCTAAAGCTCAAAATGTTAAAAAAGTAGTCAATATTCTGAAGGAAAAAGGAAAAGATAAATACTTGTAATTTAATTAATGCGATTATGTTACAATAGCCTGCCCGTTTATGATTTACGTTTTTTGTAAAAGACTAATAGACATTATCGGCTCTCTTGTGCTTATAATCTTTTTCTTGCCTGTTCTTCTTATCACTGCAATTCTTATAAAGATCACATCACCTGGTCCTATTTTTGCTGATACTCCAAAAAGAGTGGGTAAAGATGGAAAAAGGTTTTATCCATTTAAATTCAGATCAATGATCGCCAACGCTTATGATCTTTTAAGAACGGATCCCAGATTTGCTAAAGCGTATAAAGAACAACAGGAAAGCGGTGTTTATAAGATCAAGGATGATCCGAGAGTCACGAATATCGGTAAATTTATCAGAAAACACTCAATTGATGAAGTTCCGCAGCTTTTTAATGTGTTAAAAGGTGAGATGAGCATTGTTGGTCCGAGGCCATATTATCCGGAAGAGCTGAAAAAACAGCTTAAGAATTATCCTAAGACAAAAAGTCTAATTGATCGTATGCAGAAGGTTAAACCCGGGATCACTGGATATTGGCAAGTTTCCGGAAGGAGCAATGTTGCCTTCGACAAGCGTATCGAGATGGATGCTTACTATGCTGACAAGAGATCACTTCTTTTGGATATATTAATTCTTCTAAAGACCCCCTGGGTTATGGTTACAGGAAAAGGAGCACACTGATATAATTATTTAAAGACATATTAAGACAATAAAACATAAAAACTTCAAATATTTATTAAAATGGATATAAAGAAAAAGAATAATTTAAAAGAAAATAAAAAAGACAAGAAAAAGAGAAAGCTTTTTGATCTTCAATTAAGCGATAATAGTAAGAAGAAGTTAAAGAAAACCGTTCAAATAATATTAGTTTCATTGCTTTTTCTGATAATAATTGTTACAGCTTCTGTTTTTATTACATTAAAGAAGGTCAAAATGCTGCAGAAGAACTTTTCTGGTTTTTTTGAACAGCTTAGGAATGAACAATTCGTGAACGCAAAGACACAGCTTGATCTTGTTAAAGGCGACATTGTAAATATCAAAGCTAGTTATGACATATTTACTTTTGTGAATAAACTACCGATATTTGGTAATTATTATAAAGACGGAAGCGCGTTACTTTCTGCATCTGAAAATTTTATAAATTCCTTAGGGATAGTGACCGAAACGTTAATAACTGAGAAGTCAAAACTTGCTGAAATGTCAGAAGACAGCGAACAAAAGCCAGATGGTATTCTGGGAGAACTGAACATTTTTTTGCGATATTCACCCAGCATAGCTTCGAGTGCAGGGAAGATCAGAGATGAAATGGTCATTGCAAGGGCTAAGTTAGAAGAAATTCAGCCTTCAGACTATCCTGAGCAGCTGCTTGGTAAAAATGTGAGACTGCATATTGATGACTTTTTGAAAGCTATTGACAATGGTATTTTAGTTCTAAACAAGGGGCAAGATCTTATCAGCATTATTCCATCCATATCTGGTTTTAATGACAAGAGGAAATATTTGATACTTTTCCAAAATAACAAAGAACTAAGGCCTACAGGTGGTTTCATGACAGCATACACTATTGCTGAGTTCCAATCCGGGAATTTTTTTACAGAAGACTCAAGTGATATCTATGACCTTGATGAGAGATATGAACCCGAGATTCCGGCACCTGAACCCATAATTGAAAATCTTCAAGGTCCATATATTGAAAACGGAAATCTAAAGTTGAGGGACATGAACTGGAATCCCGATTTCCCGACATCTATGGAATTATTTTTGCGGGAATTGGAAAAGGTAGGAATAAATGATATGGATGGTGTTATTGCATTGGACACGCAGGTTTTGGTGGATATCATTGATGTTATTGGAGAAATAAATGTTCCCGGATACGGAGGTTACAGCAACAACATTGTTGAGTTGTGTGATTGTGAGCAGATAATTTATGAGCTGGAACATTTTGCTGACAGGGAAGGCCCTATCGTTTGGAGTGAGAATGAACCTGGTAAGATAGTTCATGCACCTGAAAACTATGATGACAGGAAAAAGATAATCGGTCCAATGATGAATACCATTGTTGGAAACATTCTTAATCTCAGAAAAACAAAATACCCAGCCCTTTTCAATGCAATAATGGGTGATCTGAGGGAGAAACACATTCTTCTGTATATGATTGATGATCATGAACAAAAAGCTTTGGGAAAGATGAATATTTCCGGTGAAATGGTTGAAGCTGAAGATGATTATATTTACGTAAATGATGCAAATCTAGGTGGTAAAAAAGCAAACCTTTATGTCACACATCAAGTTGATCAGATTGTCGAAGTTGCAGAGAATGGCTCAATTGTTAAAACTGTCAAACTCACATATACAAATCCAAAACCGCAAAATAACTGGCTTAATACCGTGTTGCCAAATTATCTTAGGATCTATGTTCCTTACGGCAGTGAAATAATTGAATACAAAGGTTTTGACTATTTTGATGAGCCATATGAAGAGTTAGGGAAGACTGTATTTGCGGGACTGCTTACTGTAAGACCAAAGGGGATCACTATAGTTACAATTAAATACAGCTTGCCTTTCGCCGTGAAAAGTGGATATAATTTATACTTGCAAAAGCAGCCGGGTAAAATTTCACCGGTTTATTCAGTAAGTTTTGATAAGCATACTAAAGAATTTTATTTGGATACTGACAAAGTAATAACTATTGATCTTTAGAAAAAAGTGAATTTATTTTAGATACTGATAAGAAAATCAGCATAAAATTTTAAATGAATACAAAAAACAGAAAAGTTACCAAGGCAGTAATTACAGCGGCCGGTTACGGCACTCGTTTTCTGCCTGCGACCAAAAACATTCCAAAAGAACTTCTCCCTATTATAAACAAACCCACTATAAGTTATGTTGTGGATCAGTGTATAGAAGCCGGAATTGAAGAAATTATTATAGTTACCCGTTTTGGTAATCATGCCGTAGAGGATTACTTTGATTCTGAGCCTGCACTGGAGAAGTACCTGATAGAAAAAGGAAAAAAAGATCTGGCTGAATCAATAAAAGAAATATATAAAGGTGCAAACTTCATTTTTGTAAGACAAAATCCTGATCTTCCTTATGGCAATGCTGCTCCTATTTATACAGTAAAAGAACTGATTGGTGATAATGAACCATTCATCGTTTCTTGGGGTGATGACATAATTTTGGGTAAAGGGGTTGGTGTTGTTGAACTGGTTAATATGTATGAAAAAGAGCCAGCAGATGTAATTTTAAATTGCCTTGACTCTAGTCCGGAAGAGATATCTAGGATAGGTGCAGAGGTACAGCTCGAAGACGGATCCAATGTTGTTAAAAAGATAATTGAAAAACCTCCTGCAGATAAGGTAAAAAGTAATCTGTTATCTGTATCTCCATATCTATTTACCGGAAAACTTTTTAAATACTTACAACCTAAAAAAGACTCAAAACTTGGCGAATTTTATATTCAAAAAGGTATTAACGGTATTATGAAAGACGGAGGAACAGTTAGAGCAAATGTCACTAAAGGTAAATGGATAACCAATGGCAACCCTTTTGATTATCTAAAAGCAACCATTGAGATTGCGCTTTCAAGAGATGATCTTAATGGCGACTTTATTGATTATCTGAAAAAAAGGATCCAAGAGTACGAACAAAAAAAGTGAGAGTAAGGAGCTATACTTCAGAAGCAATAGTGATAAAGCGGAAGAACTACGGAGAAGCTGATAGGATAGTCACTTTATATACGAGTAATTTCGGCAAACTTTCTGTCTTGGCAAAAGGTGTCAGAAAACCAAAAAGCCGAAAAAGAGGAGGATTGGAGGTCTTCTCTCATATAAAGTTTTCCGCGAGCAGATCCAAGTTCTTGGACATCATAACAGAAGTCGAGATAATGAATTTGTATCCAAAAGTACGAAGCGACATAAAAAGGGCTGCGCTCGGATATTATTTAATAGAAACGCTAGACAAGCTTACCCAAGAAGAGGAAAAGAATTTCGTATTGTTTAAAACAATAGAGGATTACCTTTCAAGACTTGAGGAAGAGCAACTTTTGCGGCGATTGAAAGAAGAGTATATTTTTAAACTACTCACAGAACTTGGTTTTTGGCCAGCAGAAGAGATGATATATGATCATGACAAGGTTTTAGAGGAGATCATCGAAAGGGAAATCGGTTCAAGACGCGTAGGCAAGAAACTTTTTACTTGAATTTTATCGATTTAATCGCTTCCAGCTTATACAAAAGTATAGATTTAAGGTTTGTGAAATGACTCCACAAAAGGTTATAATTCAACCATGGATTTATTGGATAAAGTAACTTCACTGGCAAAAAGGCGTGGATATATCTTTCCCGGAAGTGATATATATGGTGGCCTCGCAAATACTTGGGACTATGGACCATTGGGTGTTCTTTTGAAAAGAAATATTGAGCAAAGCTGGTGGAACTTTTTTGTTACTAGTCGCCCTGAGATCTATGGATTGGATACTTCGATATTGATGAATCCAAGGGTGTGGGAATCATCTGGTCATACGGAGAGTTTCACAGATGCACTTATAGATTGTAAGAAATGCAGAGTAAGGACCAGAGCAGATCACTTGATAGAAGATAATGTTGAAGATGTGAAAGTTGAAGGTCAGTCAATGGAGCAGTTGGCAAAGATCATCAATGAAAATAATCTGAAGTGTCCCAATTGCGGAGCTTTTGATTGGACTGAACCGCGTGAATTCAATCTGCTTTTTGAATCTCATGTAGGGATCGTGCCGGAAAACCAATCAAAAGTATATCTTCGGGGTGAAACAGCACAGGGTATGTTTGTTGATTTCAAGCAGGTTCTTGATTCGATATCTCCAAAGCTGCCATTCGGGCTTGCTCAAAGCGGACTTGTCTTCAGGAACGAGATCACTAAGGGGAGGTTTGTTTACAGGACATTGGAGTTTCATTTGGCTGAATTTGAATATTATGTAGAACAAAGACAATGGGAAAAATGGTTTGAGTATTGGAAGGAGAAAGTAAATGAGTGGATCGAGAGTTTGGGAATAGATCAGGAAAATACTCGCTGGCGACCACACACAAAAGACGAACTATCACATTATTCGAAACGAACTGAGGATCTGGAGTATAAATTCCCGTTTGGTTTCAAAGAATGGTGCGCTGTTGCATACAGGACTGATTTTGATCTAAAAAACCATATGGAAAAAAGCGGTGTGGACCTGCGTTACACTGACCCCGTGACAAATGAGAAATTCATACCTCATGTAATTGAACCAACTTTTGGTATCAGCAGGACTCTGATGGTCACTTTAATTGACTCTTATGCAGAAGACGGTAAGAGAAAGATCTTAAAACTTGATCCCAAAATTGCTCCTTATAAAGTAGCGGTTTTTCCGCTTCTAAGGAACAAACCGGAGTTGGTTGAAAAAGCAAGAGAAATTTTTGATAACCTTGTCAAAACAGGTCTGTCGGTCACTTTTGACGATAGGGGAAATATCGGCAAAAGGTATCTTTCACAGGATGAAGTCGGAACTCCATGGTGTATCACCGTTGATTTTGACACCCTAAAAGACGATGCTGTAACGATCCGGGACAGGGACAGCACACAGCAGGAAAGAGTTGGTGTGGACAAGCTCACTGAATGGCTGGCTTCAAAACTGGTATAGATATTAGTACGTTCGGGTAAAGTATTTTAACTTTATATTTTTTTACATATTAAGTATGGGTAAAAATTAACAAAATAGATATATAGTACAGATAGATGGTGATTGTTGTACTCGAATTTGCAGTGATTGTACACAGATTGTAAAAACAGTCTGTGGATGGCGGCAGAAGAACGAGCAACGCTTGACACTATTTGAGCAAAAAGACGATCAAGAAATGCTTGTAGATAGTTATAAAGATCCTGATGAGTTGGTGGAATACATAGTTAGAAGGATTTCTCCCGATAGAATACATCGCGATAATGTCAAATTCAGGGGCATAAGGGGAGACGAGTTAAATGGCAGATCGGAAAAACTACAAGACAATATATGTACTGGTATTTATTTAGGTTTTTTGAATGCTGATCGGGATATAAATTCAACCTGAAGCATTAGTTGACAACATTTAATAGTAATGGAACAATAAATTGTATCTTTTGGATAAATAATGAAAACAAATAAATTAATACCCCTTATTGCTGTTTTGGCGCTGGTTCTTGGAGTGGTTGGTTTCTTTCTTCTGAGAAATGGTGGTAACGTCTCAGTTACATTGACACCTTCGGATGATGGTCATTGGCTAAAACTTGATGTATCAGGCATTTCTCAAAATGCAGACAAGATGGAATATGAGTTAATATATAATCTGCCTGATGGAAGAGTGCAGGGTGTTCCCGGCTCTATTGAGTTGGAAGGCGAAAGCAAGGTTGAACGTGATATTCTACTGGGAACAGAGTCATCGGGAAATTATTATTACGATGAGGGTGTTGAGAGTGGAACATTAACGCTCAGGTTATTCAAAAACGACGATCTCTTTCAAGAGAATACCAAAGACTGGATCTTGGAAGATCTGAAAAATAACCCCAGAGTCTTTTAATATCTCTGGCTCCTCACAGGCTGAGAGAGGATCGTTCTTCAGAGTCTCATAATATATTTGGGTTATATTTGTCTTGACTTGACCGTGAAAATAGTACAAAATGGTCGAAAGTGGTGAAAAGTGGTGAATAATGTCACTAAGTAATACTTATTACCACATACTATACTGCCCATAACTAAACATTTATGTTGATAGGACAGTATAAAAGCAAATTAACAGACAAAGACAGGATATCAGTACCAAAAAAGATCAGAGAAGAGCTGGGTGATGACCTTGTTTTAGCTCGGTGGTATGAGAATTGCCTGATCTTGGTATCAAAAGAAGGCTGGGAAAATCTATTAGAAAGGCTTACAGGTGGAAAGGGGCTCATCACGTCGCCAGTAAGAGATATTGATAGGTTCATCTTAGCCTCAGGTTTTGAGGTGGAACTTGACAGTCAGGGAAGGTTTGTCTTACCTGAGCTTTTGAAAGAGCATGCCTCGATAGAAGTGGAGGCAGTTTTTCTAGCCTTGGGGGATAGAGTTGAAATATGGTCAGCTGATAAATGGTTTGAACAGGAACAAAATATTCAGTTGAAAGCTGATGAGGCAATAGAAAAAATTGAAAAAAGAAAACAAAAATGATGAAAAGGATATTATTATTCGTACATTCTTTAAAAACGTTCGTACTTAGTGCTTAAAATAGCATGAAGGACACTGAAATGCATTACCACAAACCGGTTATGGTTAGTGAATTAATGCAAGCATTTGGATTAAAAGAAAAAGCACCTTTAAAAAATTCAGACAAAAAGATAAAGATCATTGATGCCACTGTCGGGACTGGAGGTCATAGCCTGGAATTTATCAAGGCGGGAGCGAAGGTTTTGGGTATTGAGTGGGACAAGGATATTTTTATGCTTGCAGAAAAAAGACTTGATCTAGCCTGCCCTGCTTCTGAGTACGCTCAGAAGCCTTTCAAGTTAGTAAATACAAGCTACGAAAATATTCAGAAGGTTTGTAAGGAAAACGACTTTTTGGAAAGCGATGCAGTATTAATGGATCTAGGGGTAAATTCTTTACATCTAGATCAAAAAGGAAGAGGTTTTTCCTTTACAGATGATGAATCTCCACTTGATATGCGATTTAACCCTGATGACAGAATGGTAGATGCCGCAGCTCTGCTGAATTTGTTAGATAAACAAAGCTTAACAAGGTTATTCTCGGAGCATCTTAATTATAAAGATGCACTTAACCTATCTAATGAAATAGTCAGAACCAGGAAAAATAATGCTTATCGGAAAGTATCTGATCTTAAAAAAACGATAGGAAAGATCATTAAAAAGACTGGAAAGATCAGTCCGGAAACTTTACCGTTCATGGCTTTGCGCGTTGCGGTAAATACTGAGCTGGCAAATGTTCAAAATGCATTACCGGAAGCGTTGTCAGTTTTGAAAGAAAGCGGAGTCCTAGCGGTGATATCCTTTCATTCCGGTGAGGATAGGGTTGTTAAAAATGTTTTTAAACGTATGTCTGAAGATGGCTTGGGAGAGATAGCTACAAAAAGACCAAAAAAACCAAGCAAAGCTGAGATAGAAAATAATCCAAGAGCAAGAAGTGCAAGGCTAAGGATCATCAAAAAAATTTAATAAATTCATATGAGATACAGATCGACCAGAAGAAAAAAAATTCAAAGAAAGCCAGATACGCATAAAAAAATAAGTTATCAATATATATTTCTATTTGTAGTATTCATAGCCTTTTCTGTCTTTATCACTATGGAGGGTGTTAGCTCTGGTAATGAATTAAAAGAGCTTGAGGATGATGCAAGAAGCTTATCGAAGGAAAATCGGGAACTGTCAGAAAAATTAGTTGAATCCTCTTCATTACAAGATAAAGTAAGACAGGCTAAAAAGCTTGGATTTGATAAACCAACGGATATAGTATATTTGGATGGTGAGGTTTCGGTTGCTTCACTAAGATAAAATTTTGCATGGTAGCACGAGCCAGAATATTTTTTTCCATATTAGTTTTGGGTTTTTTGGTTGTGATAATTAGGCTATTTTTTTGGCAAATTTTGAAAGGTAATGAATTAGCAGAGCAGGCAAGTCTCCAATACAATTCTTCACAAGTTGTCGAAGCTCCCAGGGGCGCGATATTGGCAAGTGACGGATCGTGGTATTGTACGGAAAAGAATTCCTGGATACTATTTTCGTATCTACCGGATATAAAAAAGGATATAAATGAGATAGCAGATCTGCTTGCACCAATTATTATAGATAAGGACGATCAGAATTACAAAAAAAGAGTATATGAAAAAGCAGGAGAGATAAAATCACAACTGCAAAGGACAGATACCACTTGGGTATCGTTGGAAAAACGACTTGACAATGATCGAAAAGAACAGATCGAGGAATTCTCCATTGATGGTATCGGTTTTGAGGGAGATTTTATCAGATCATATCCGGAAGCTTCATCGGCGGCACATCTTTTAGGTTTTGTTGGAAAAAATGATAAAGGTTTGAACCAGGGATATTTTGGACTTGAGGGTTATTATGATCTGATGCTTTCTGGAAAGTCCGGTTTTGTCTCAAGGGATTCGGATGCAGCTGGTAAACCTTTACTATTAGGAGGAGGCGTAGAAATTTCCTCAATTCCGGGAGTGGACTTACTTACACACGTTGATAAGGGTGTGCAATTTTTGATCGAAGAAAAACTTAAGGATGGTTTGGAAAAATATGGAGCAGTGTCGGGTACGGTCATCGTAATGAAGCCGGACACAGGTGAGGTAATAGCAATGGCCTCTGAGCCTTCTTTTGATCCTGAGAGCTATTATGATTATTCTGATGATCTTTTCAGAAACCCCGTAGTTTCGGATAGTTTTGAACCAGGTTCAGTCTTTAAAGTAATTGTTATGGCGGCTGCATTAGACGAAGGGGTAATTGAACCGGAAACAAAATGTGAAGTGTGTTCAGGTCCATATAAAGTTGATAAATATTTTATCAGGACATGGAATGACCAATATCATCCAGACTCAACCATGACCGAGGTTATTGTGAATTCTGATAACGTGGGTATGGCGTATATTGGAGAAAAAATCGGTTCAGATAGGCTTTATGATTACCTATATGATTTTGGGTTTGGACAACTGACCAATATCGATCTTCAGGGAGAGATATCCGTTGGATTAAGAGAAAAAAAGGATTGGAATATCGTTGATACTGCTACAGCAACTTTTGGTCAAGGTGTAGCGGTCACTCCGATACAGCTCATCACAGCTGTTTCTGCAATCGCCAACGATGGAACATTGATGACACCACAAGTAGTGGATAAGATATTGACCCCCACCAGATCTGAGGACATAAAACCTCAAGTAGTAAGAAGGGTTATTTCGGAAAAAGCAGCTAATGAGACAACTGCAATGATGGTTGAGGCAGCAAAAAGCGGAGAAGCGAAGTGGACATATTTGAGAGGTTTTGGCGTTGCCGGAAAAACAGGGACAGCCCAGATACCAATTGCGGGACATTATGATGAGGAAAGAACTATTGCCAGCTTTATCGGTTTTGTGCCTTACGATGATCCGGAATTTATTATGCTAGTTACTTTGCATGAGCCGCAAACCTCCCCTTGGTCGAGTGAAACTGCTGCTCCGCTTTGGTATGATATCACCGAGGATCTAATCCTTCATTTCGGAATACAGCCAAAGGATTAGAATAAAGTGTTTTAGTATTTTTAATCCAGCAATGGTGGATTGGAAAAAATCTGTCACTTTATATGTACAAGGGTTGAACCCTTGTAGAAAGTTCGTTATTCAAAAAGAATAAATCACCTCCGAGCTGATAGATAGAAAAAGTGATCTAAGATATAATATCTTATAGTATTGACTACAGTTCAGGACATGCTATAATTTAGTTCCAAGATGGGATTTAACTTGCCCAGTTTGGGATTTAGCAATATTCAAGGTTAGTAACTTAACCCTCCGATACGGAGGGTTTTTTCGTATCAGGAAAAAATTTATTAAAATGAGTGCAGAGAACAACAAACAATTGACGAGGAGAGAATTTTTAAAGGTGTCAGTTGTGGCAGGAGCCGGAGCTGTTTTGGCTGCATGCGGGATGCCTGAACCTGAGCCTACAGACTCTACAGTAACTCCAGGAAATACTGCTGTTCCCTTAACCCCAAGAACAGGCACTGAGGAGACACAACAACCTATTTCAACAGAAACACTTTTACAATCTACTCCTACAGTCGAGCTCCAACGTGATTCTTTTGGTGAAGGAGGGGAATATCCTGAGGGTTTGAAGGAATTGGAAACTGTTGTTAATCAGGAACAAAACTTAAGGGAGTGGATGGAATATTGGTCAAAGGCAGGCCTTTTTA
Organism: Candidatus Woesebacteria bacterium; assembly: GCA_016926185.1. Lineage (GTDB taxonomy): Bacteria > Patescibacteriota > Microgenomatia > UBA8517 > UBA8517 > JAFGPD01. The sequence goes on from JAFGPD010000045.1 coordinate 24,421, forward strand.
ATCCACAGTCTGATGAAATTAAATATAAGTATTTTTTTCAACTGGATAGGGATGGTAATCCTAAAGATGAAGTAATAGTGGCACTTGAGGCAGTGAAAGGTGATTATCGGGGTAACTTAATTATTCAACCCGTAGACGATAATGCCACGATAGGTAAATCGGAAGGTGACCTTCCATTAGTTTTACAAAAGACACCACCTTTAAATGAAGATGCAACTTTTTCTTTGGAACCAAATGATCCCACTCGTCCAATATTTTTAGATCAATCTCGTGGATTGGTATATGATTTTGACCGTAGGACATTTATATCAAAAGGAGAAGATGGTAATTCTCTATATGTTGATGCTATAGGGCATTGGTACGAATTAGGATCTCGGTATCGAATAGAAGAATCTGAAAACTTGAGGTATCATAACGAAGGTATGCAAATACCAATTTATGATTTGAGCATTATAAAAGACGTTGATGGGTTAGATGGTGTATTAAGGCAAAAGTTGTATCCAGAGATTGTTGAAACTGATATTTCTGAAGAAGAGAATAGAAGAATGGAATTTTTCGTTTCTAAAAAAGTTTATGATAGTTTTATTAGAGAAGGTATATCTTTTAAAGGTTGGGTTGCAAGACATACAAATTACTTAAATGGATTAGCTGAAGAGAATAATCTTGATTTGAGAGTAGATATTAACAGGGTAATTGTTTTAAGCGATGAAATATCCACAGATATGAAAACAGATTGGCACTTTTGGCAGGGGTGTGATGAATATGAGTTACCAACTGATACTTACAATCGGTGGGTGATAGATGAAGATTGCAGAGAATCTGATTACTATAATGGTCAACTAGATCTTGATATTGGTACCATACATGAAATAGGGCACTATGGATATAATTTGTGGGATTTATATTTTTTAGATTTTAATCCATCTGAAACTGATAAAATCAGAGTTAATAATTTAGAAAGAGATGTGGTTATTCTTGATCCAAAGGAACAGGAATATCCTCAGGAATGGCTTATGGTAGGATCTAAGGAACCCCCCGTATTGAGTCCGTTTTCTGTGGCTGCTATTGAGTATTTTAATGAGAAGGGTATAGATTCTTGGGAAAAGGCTTGGGATTATTGGACTAAGACAGCTTTCAAAGATGGGTTGAATGATCAGCTTGCTGTTCGTATTACTGACGAACAGGGCGAGCCCGCAGAGGGAATGGCCTCAATATTTATTGCCGAGGTAAATGGAATTGATGAAATATATGGTTGGACAATGCAGCGTTCATATAATCAAAAAGCAGATCAGACTAGTCAACTAAATGGTGGTGAAGTAATATTACCAAATGAGGTTAAGGGATATGGATTGACTGTTCCTTCCAGTGATTACGACCCCTTGGCTTTTCCGGATGACATTAGGGCTTTTGGTAAGAACTTTCTTATGATAGTAGTTACTAAAGAAGGAGAAATCAAGCAGTTTCCTTTTACTTCTTACGATTTATGGCTTGCAAGTAGACAGGCTGAAGGTGAGGAAATTGCAAAGTTACATTTTAAAGTGAGTGACTGATTGACGTCTTCAGAAAGCTTATATAAACTGAATGTAGAATGTCGATAAGCTCGAAAGAACCCTTTTTATCTTCAGGAAGAATAAGGTGGATTTGGATTTTCCTCGGAGTTGGAATTATGATCCTTTTAGGAGTGGGAGTATATTGTTTGAGGTTTCGAAATAGAAATTCTCCAAACATTAGCGAAGAGAGTGTTATAGTTACTGATCAAGAAAGAGATTTTGATGAAACGAAACTGGGTTGTGAACCTACCAAAGTTCAAGATAATCAATCAGAAGAAGTTATCATTCCGGAACGTCTTGTTGTTGAGGGTATAATAGAAAAAGTAAGGTTATCTGATAATATTGTAGATGTTAAACCGGATGATGGTTTAAGTACACAATTACAAATTAATGAGGACACGAATATTTATTCAACAGTTTTTAGTGATTTAAAAAATGATAACAAGTTCCCACAACGCCGTGCTATTGAAATAAGCGATTTAAGAGTAGGACAAAGGTTTAGTTTTAAATATCCTTTTGAAAAATATAATTCCTTATATGTACTAGAATGAAAGTGTTCAAATTACTTACTGCGCTTTTGGTCCTCTTTTTTATTTGCCAGATATTTGATATTTCTGTCTACGCTCAGGAAGTTTGTAAATGGGATGGTGGCCATCATGTTTGTTGGGGAGATGTAGGTTGTACTGTTGGATTATCTACGTGTTCAGCACCAGCCTGTCATTGTTATGCTGATAGTAGTCCTGATGGATTATATTGTGGGAGAGTGGCCAATTGTGGTCAGCACTGTGATTTTTGTCCTGGCACAGAAGGTCAGAGTAATTGTTGTTGGTTAGAGTATTGCGAGTGTGGATGTGCTTGTGGGGGATGTTGTGATGGTGGAGCAGTACCACTGTGCGATGCAATTACTTACGATTTACCCAGCCCCCTCGATCCTAATACTGATATTTGCGTAAGTATAAGTAGAGAAGAAGCTGTTCCTTGCGGGTTTGGTAATTGGGATAATGTGGAATTATTAGTAGGACCTGCTGGTGGAACTCTTTTCTCAGTAGCGTTAGGGTTATGTGAATGTGACGGAAGTAACTGCGGACAAGGATATCAAGGCCATTTCAATACGGGACCCGAAGGTGATTATACTATGCAGTTCACTGTAAGAAACGGAATGTGTCAGTGTAATACGTATGATTTTACTGTAGGTTCACCTCCTCCTCCCCCTCCCCCTCCAAATTTACCTCCAACCTGCGATATTCAATCTTGTCCACCGCCGTATATGACCACTGGAGAGATTTTTAATATTACAGCTAATGCAAATGATACTGATGGTACAGTTACACGTACATTAATACACTCCATAGATCAAACAGCTTCTCTGCCTGTGCCACTTCCTTGGAATCTTGAGTGTGAAGATTTTTCGGGAAGTTGCAATACCGATATTTCGTTTGCCTCGCCTGGGGATTACTATATTACTTGTAATGCATTTGATGATGGTGGAGGTAAATGTTCGGGGAATCCCTGGTGTGAATGGTTTCCCAATCCCCCTTCTGGTATGACTTGCGCTACAGATCCTGTAGATGATGGTCAATCAGGGTGGTCAGATTGTGGCAATTATGATGTATGTTGGGTTTCGGTAGCTGAGCCTAAAACTTGGGATATTGAAACAGAAGCAATTTGTACAAATGGTGAAGCAAATACTTGCTCAACAAGATCATGGTATCGTATTTGGCCTCCTAGTCCGATGCAGACTACATATAGAGCACTAATTTCTCCCGGTCTTGATAGTTTTTCAATAACAAGTGAACAACATAATAATAATATATATGTAGGGATGAAAGATACAGCTTGGAATGACCTTGATTTATTAGGTTTTCCGCCTCATCCTGGTATTACATATGGGACTTTTTGGGTTGGAGCAATTCCTATGGCTCGTTGGGCTAGAGATGGAGTTCCCGAAGGAGGGCCCTATCGCATAGAGTTTGAAGCACCAGAAGCTTGCTGTGTTTCATGCAATGTCAGTTTAAATAACATTACACTTGAAGTAGGTGAAACAGATCAGTATGTACCCTTGAATATGACCACGTCAGGTCCAGTTTTTGATCGTGTTGAATATACGGTTGTTGACGGAGGTGTTGCAGCAATTTGTGATTCTGCTTTGGCTTCTTGTTCAGAAGGTTCAGTTTCCTTTACCGCTGGTGACAGTGGTCTTTTTCAATTAACTGGTATTACTCAGGGTAATACAACATATTCAGCCCTTGGTTATCTGGTTGATGGAACAGAATGTTCATCTGATACTGCCAATATTTCTGTAATGAACGTTCCATGGTGGCAGGTGGGATTCGGGGATGTTGTCACAAATGATGATATTGTGTCATACATACCAAGTGGAACTAGTACGTGTCTATTGCCA
>JAFGPD010000046.1 GCA_016926185.1 Candidatus Woesebacteria bacterium
TAATGATTAGAGAAAAGATAATTAAAGCGCTTCAGGAAATTACTGGCCAACAAAATGTCGATTTAGAAGTACCGGAGGTGTCCGAACATGGGGATTATTCTACAAATGTCGCTATGGTCATGTTTGGGAACAGGGATGAGATCCTTCGACAAGATCAGGGTGACAAGTCCGATTTAAGAATTTTATTTGACTTTTCAAATACTAAGAGTCCGAGGGAGCTGGCGGAGAAGATCAGAGAAAAGATCCTGAAACAAGTTAAGGATGACGGGAGCGATTGGCTTGAAAGAATTGAAGTTGCCGGACCGGGGTTCATTAACTTCTATCTTTCAAAAAAAGTTCTCGTAAGATGTATTACAGATATACATAAAGATGCAGATAGATATGGTTATTCTGATCTAGGAAAGGGAAGAACGGTAATTGTTGAGTACTCTTCACCCAATATTGCAAAACCTTTTACAGTAGGACACTTAAGATCAACAGTAATTGGAGATGCGATTGCAAACCTGTACGAAGCGATTGGATGGACAGTACTCAGGGATAATCACTTAGGCGATTGGGGAACACAGTTCGGAAAGCAAGTCTACGCGATCAAGAACTTGGGCGAAGGTACAAAGGAGAAGAATATTGAAAAAATCAATAACTCAGAAAACCCTGTCAGGGAATTGGTGGCTTTGTATGTTGAATTTCATCAAAAAGCCGAAGAGGATACTTCTTTGGAGGAAAAAGCTCGGGAGTGGTTTAAAAAACTGGAAGAAGGCGATTCTGAGGCCAGAGATATCTGGCAGATGTGTATCGATTGGTCTTGGAAAGAGTTTGAGAGGATCTATAACCTATTGGGAGTAAGTTTCAGCAAAGAATTTAATGGCGGTAAGGGACTTGGGGAGTCATTCTTTGAAGATAAGATGCGATCAGTTGTTGAGGAACTGCAAACTAAGAAATTACTTAAAGAAGGCGAGGGTGGCGCAAAGCTAGTCTTTTTTGATAATGAGAAATATCCACCGGCAATGATCCTGAAAAGTGACGGTACAACTTTGTATCATACAAGGGATCTGGCTACAGATAAGTATAGAAAAGAAAAATATAATCCGGATATGATAATCAATGAAGTTGGTTCTGAACAAATTCTTTATTTCAGACAGCTTTATGAGATAGAAGAGACTTTAGGCTGGTTCACCAAAGGCCAAAGGGTACATGTTGCGCATGGTCTGGTCAGATTCAAAGACAAAAAAATGTCCACCAGAAAGGGTAATGTTGTTTGGCTTGAGGAGATCTTGAAGCGTGCCGGAGAGAAAGCAACCGAGAAAATGGAAAAAGCCAAAAAGCACAGCAAAAACATTGGGACAGATGAAACTCAGCTGGGTATGGATATCGGCGTGGGTGCTATCAAATACAACGATCTAAAGCGTGATCCCAAAAGCGAAATTATTTTTGATTGGGATGAGATCTTGAATATGGAAGGCAACTCGGGACCTTATTTACAATATACTTATGCTCGTACGCGAAGTGTTCTTCGTAAGTTACAAGTCACAGGCGACAAGTTAAAAGAGAGATTTTTCGCTATCGCTCAAAATGACGGGGGTGATGAGCTGAGTATTAATGATAAAGAGTCAGCATTAATCAGAGCATTTATCCATTTTCCCGAGGTGGTACAAAGTGCTGCAGAAAATTATTCACCAAATTTACTTTGCAACTACCTTTACGATTTGGCACAAAGGTACAACACTTTTTATAACGCTCACAGGATCATTAACGCAGATGATGAAAAAGTGAGAGTTTTTAGGATCGCCTTATCTGAGGCTGCCGGACAGATCCTTAAAAACGGACTCAACCTTCTGGGAATAAAGGCTCCCGAAAGGATGTGAACTTTAAAAATAAAGTGAAAAAGGATAATATTCAGTGACCGATCCTTCTTTGATCAAACCGGGAATTGTCTGAAGTTTCTGACTGTGAATTTAAATGATGGATAGTGAATTCATTTGCTCTCACTGATGCTTTTAAGCATTTTATGTGTTGGGAAAAAGAACATGAATTAATTTCACCACCATAAGGACAAATTCTTTTCCCTTCATTTCCTTCTGGTACCCCCAATTCACACTCTGCCTTTCGCATAATTAATAGTCTTGATCTTAAGGAAAGATAAGATCTTATTTTGATTAGCCCTTTTTGCTTATTTGATCTTCCAGTTTTTTCTCAATATAGCTTGTATCGACTTGCTCCAGCATTTCCTCAAGCTCTTTGTCTTTTATTTTAATCTTGTGATGTTCCAGAAGTTTAAGTACCAGTCTTAATGTTTTGGTTATCTCCTTTTCGGATATGAGCTCGACCTGAAGCTGCAGCTCATCTCTGAGAGTGTCAATTTGATTTTGGCGATTTTGGCTTATCAGGACTACAGAAGTAAGTATAATTGCCTCCAGCGAGACCAGATTGATAAGAAGCACAAAAGGATATTCATCAAAAGCAGAAATTCCCGGGACTACTCCGCTATTTATAGTGATCCAGCAGATAAAAGTAAGGATGTTAATTATCAAAAAACCAAAACTGCCGAAAAATCCGGTAAGTTTATCAGCGAACTTTATTGCACTCGTTCTTTTTTTGAGGGCTCTTGCTTCAAAACTTCTAATAATTTGCCTGGGTTTTTTATTGCGTGATCTTGCCATTTAAAACATTATAACGGTAATTTTTAATGATAATCAAATATTAAAAAGTGAAATGGCTAAAGAAGAATTGATGCCGTTATCAGATAAATAACTATTGATATCAGATCTTGCAGTGTGGTGGTGAATGGACCGCTGCCGATCGCAGGGTCCAGCTTTGTTTTCGATAAAAGAAAGGGTATGAAAAGTGAGAAAAACGTCGCCGTTAATATGGCAATGAAAATTGCAATAGACACCGCAAAACTGACACTTTGTGCACCCATTATAAATGTACCAAATAAGTAAATGACGATCGAGCAGAAAAATGCAATAAGGGTCGATATGCCGACCTGTTTAAGGCTGTACTTGAAGATCTTTATTTCTCCTTGGGTGGCAAGATCACGGATGAAAAGTGTTTGCGTCTGGTTTCCAACAGCATTTGCAATATAAGCAATGAGAGGAATAAATCCTGCCAGTAGTATATTTTCAGTTAAAATGGCGTCATATTTGTTGACAATTGATGCAGTTGCAAGACCTCCGAGCAGGCCAATGAATATCCAGGGGATCCTGCTTACGAAAGATTTGGATATTGTGACATCTGTTGCTCCTGCAAAATGCTCACCCGATGGAATAATACCAGATAGATGTAGAAAATCACTTCGCGCCTCCTGATATAAGATCGATAGTATTGAGTCACTGGGAACAACGCCGAGGAAATTGTCGTTTTCGTCGACAATAGGTACCGCTTTGATATTAGCCTTTAGCGCTTTTATTGCTAGTCTTTCCCTTTTCGTTTTTGGGTGGGCAACGATTAATTCCTTTTCCATGACATCTTCAATTGTATTTTCCGGATCCTTTTCGAATAAGTCTCTAACAGAAACGACCCCCTTTAATTTCCCATTTTTGTTGACAGCATATAAATAGTTGACAGAATCATAATCTTTTATCTTTTCAAAAAATAGTTTTCTTGCATCTGAAACGCTTTGTTTTGGTTCTATTGTAGGGACTTTTGTTGTTAATACTTGATATGCAGAGTTTGCAGGGTATTTTATAGATCTTGTTTCCTTTTCAATTTCCTTGGCAGTATCTTGAAGCTTTCCCATTGATTGATTCTAAACTTAAATTATAGCTCTTATCAATAGTAAAATAAAATATTGATTTCGGGATATTCTTAAGAATAAAATAGGGCACTGGAGTTTAAGTAACTTCAGTCTTTTTTTACCGGCATTAATTGTTATTGTTCTAACGCTCGTATCGTAATACGGGTTTTTTAGTCGGTAAAAATATTTAAATATAAAAGGAGGTGAGTGATTTGGAAAAAAAAGATATTATTGATCCGGAAGATCTGCAGATATTGATGGGAGGAAATAGAGAGTGCTGTATTTTAGGAGTAAGCACAGCTGTGACTGAAGATCTCAGAGATTGCGGAGGCATTCGTGCCTTCAGAGTTGTTAAAGACCTTGAGCAACTTGTAACTAAAGAGCAAGTTGATGAAGCAAGTATTGGCTCAGGAGAGCAAACAGCTAGATTTAATAAAAGGTCTTTTAGAACATTTGGAATTGGAAAGTAAAAAAATAATATTTAGAATATATTTTTCAGATTCCTTCTTCACATAAGTAAATAAACAGTTAAAATAATACTGTTATGGATTGTAAATTAAAAACGCTTTCTAATAAGCTGACTGTTTTGACTGTTCCGATGCCTTCTGTTGAGTCAGCGACATTGACAGTATGGGTAAAGACCGGCTCACGCAGAGAAAATGACAAGATCGCAGGCATTAGCCATTTTCTTGAACACATGGCTTTTAAAGGTGGAGGAAAGTACTCTTCAGCAAAAGCAGTTTCGGAGGCAATTGATTCGGTTGGCGGTGAATTTAACGCTTCAACAAGCAAAGAATGGACTCAGTATTATGTAAGGTTAAGAGCTGACAAAATTGAAAAGGCTTTTGATGTTTTATCGGATATGCTACTTAGGCCACTTCTTAAGCAAAGCGATATCGACAGGGAAAAAGGGGTTATTGTTGAGGAGATAGGGATGTATGAGGATATGCCGATGAAGCATGTCTGGGACCTTTTCGAACAATTGATATTCAAAGGTCACAGCTTGGGTAGAGACATAATCGGTACAAGAGAAACTGTGAAGTCACTTACGAAAGATGATTTCAAAAAATATATTGACAAGCATTACTATACAACGGATATGCTTGTGACTGTTGCGGGGGGTGTCAAAGAATCTGAAACAGAAAAATTGACTGAAAAATACTTTGGTGAGGCTAAAAACAAGAATAAAGTGCCAATCAAAAGATATGACAAGAAGCAAAGCAAACCAAGGATCATGGTTTACCCAAAAGAAATTGAACAAGCTCATCTAGTTTTAGGTTTCCCTGCAGACAAGTTAGGGCAGAAGGAAAGGTATGCTGATGCAGTACTCAACTCAGTTCTTTCTGGTGGAATGAGCTCCAGACTGTTCACAGAAGTCAGGGAAAAGAGGGGACTGGCTTATGCGGTGAAAGCTAGTTTTGATAGATATGCTGATACAGGTTATTTCGCGTTGTACGCGGGAGTTGATCCGCAAAAAAGCGAAAAAGCCATCAAAGTGATATTGGATCAGCTTTATGGGCTTGCAAGCAAAAAGTATAAGATCAGTAAAAAAGAATTTACTAAAGCAAAAGAGTATATGAAGGGTCATTTTGCGCTATCCCTGGAGGACACTCGTGCCATCAATGGTTTCTTTGGACACGAGTATTTGATGCTTGGCAAGATCCGGACTCCGGATGAGGTTTATGCCGGGATCGAGTCAGTCAGTTTGGATGATGTCTATGAGCGAGCAGGAGTGATATTTAACGAAAATAAATTGAACTTTACTGTAATTGGACCTTTTAAAGATCGAAATAAGTTTGATACAATATTTCTAACGAAGTAGAAAGTAACAATATCTTGTGCAAGGGACGGATTCCCCCTTAACAAGGGTCCGTCAGTAGTAAAGTTCGTAGTTCGTAGTAAATAATAAAATGAAAAAATTGGAATTTCCGATAATCGGAACAAAGACAAAAGCCTCCGGCCCAAAGGGCCACCGGCCCGGAGGGGAGGTAGCAAAAAAGTTTGACTTGGAATCTCCTGAAGGAAGGGCGGAATATTTCGAAGCAAAGGTTGGGGACGAGATAAGACACCTTAAAAAGTACTTGGATCAAAATACTTTTGTTGGATATCTTCTAGGTAAAAAGTCTTCCGGAAAAGGTACATATTCTAAACTTCTGATGGAGATATTTGGCAAAGATAAAATCGCACATGTATCGGTAGGTGATCTTGTACGAGAGGCCGATGATTGGGATAACTTTAAAAAGACAAAAAGGTACGAGCGTTTGAAGCAATATTACAGAGGTTATGTGTCTTTTGAAGATGCAGAAGACGCGCTACTCGGTCGTTCAACCAGTAAGCTTCTGCCGACAGAATTTATCTTAGGACTTTTGAAAGCTCATATTGATGAACTTAAAGGGAAAGCGATATTTATTGACGGCATGCCCAGGAACTTGGATCAAGTAAGCTATTCACTCTATTTTCGTGACCTTATTGCTTACCGGGAAGATCCTGACTTTTTTGCGCTTATCGATATTCCTGAATCCGTTATTGAAGAAAGAATGAAGTACCGAAGGGTTTGCCCGATCTGTAATACCTCAAGAAATCTAAAATTATTTATTACCAGTAAAATTGAGTACGATGAAAAGGATGGTCAATTCTATTTGATCTGTGACAACCCGGATTGCAAGGGAGCAAGAATGGTTGCAAAAGAAGGTGACGAGAAAGGGCTGGAGCCGATAAGAGAAAGGCTTGATAAGGATGAAGAGCTTTTGAGAATGACTTTCAAATTGCACGGAGTACCGAAGATACTTTTAAGGAATCATGTTTCGGTAAAAGAAGCTGAAAAACACTTTGATGATTATGAGATAACTCCGGAATATGTTTTAAAGTTTGACAAGAGAAGCAAAAAGGTTAAAGTGACTGAAAAACCTTTTGTGATAAAAGATGATAACAGTGTTGAATCTTACTCACTTCTTGCACCGCCTGTTGTTGTTGCCTTCATTAAACAAATGGTTGAAGCACTGGATATATAACAATCCCAAATATTAGAATTGCCAAATAATACTGAAAGAGAGAAGTTAACGAAAATCAATCCTGATAGGGAAGAATTATTAGATGCGTTATATGAAGCAAAGGGATTGCGATCGCAAGGATTAGTTCCAGGAGTTCTTGTTCATGATGACGGAAGGGTTAGCAGTTTTGGTTTTAGGTCGGAGAAAGAACGAATGGAATGGATGGATAAACAAAGTGCGGTAAGAAAAGGTTTAAGGTGGTATTTCAGAAGACCCAATGTGTTTAGAGTTAAGGAAAAGTAGAAATACGAATGCTTTCGTATACTTCAAAAATGTTTTTAAATATCTCTCTTTAAACGTTTATCTTTTTTTTGATCATAAACGTATGATGGCTTCAAACTACAAATTGAGTATTGACATGTGGATTAAAAAAGTAATTTAATTTATTTTAGTTGTATGCCAACTAAAGATGTTCTTCAAGTCTATTTAATCGGGAGGGATATTGCTCAAGATCATGTTGATAGGATTAATTAAGAAAGTGGTAAGAGTGGTGGTGGGCCTAGAGCGCGAGTTGCAAAGTGGGGAGGTTGGGATGTTGAAGGATGTTTTGATGAATGTCCATATCCAGATAGTAGTGGTAGAGATGAAACACATTCTATATATGTCAGACAGGATCAGGCTTGTGTAGTGATTGAGAGACCTTCAAGGCAATAATTTTAGTAAGATTGACTGTTTTTCGGAAATTTAGTACCATTAGGCTAATAAAAGGCAATTTCTTCTGCCGTTAATGTTTCCATAAAACTCTTAAATGAATAATATATTTATGAATTGTAAGTTTGAACAGCTACCAAAAATAATAATAATTATCTTGGCAACTATTGTTTCGACCAATATGCCTGAATATATAAATGGGGATATTGATGGCTATGTTCCTTCCGATGAGGTTGTGAGAAAAAATCTAAGACTGGATTCTTCCGGTCTTAAGCAGACTTCAGCATTTGATATCAAAAACGATGTTGAATCTTCGGAACTTGGTTCAGATGAATTTGAAAATGAAATAATAGAAGCGGAGGATCCGGAAGATGTTGATTTTAATAACACTTCAGTTCGAAATGATTTTGAAAATGTCGATAAAGGAAGTGCAAGTGCGGTAGTGAACTCCAGTGCAACAGAAAGCGGAGGACTGGTTAATGCTTCTGAAAGTCCTGAGTCTAGCGGTTCGGCTTTTGCAGGCGCGCTTGATGAGAGAACTCCCACAAATACTCCAACGACTTTAGATTTTTCTGATTTGTAGTTTTTTTGGGTTATATATACAAAAGAAGAAAGAAAGCTTTTAGAAATCGTTATATTTTGAAAGATCAACCCTATTTTTCTCCCAGAACCAGAAACACTCCTTTTCTTGTGTTTCTTGATTGTACCGACAACTTCTAAAAAACCCATCTCCGCCCGAGAATTGTCCAATTCCCAAAAGACCTATCATCACCATGGAACCAAGGAGAATAATGATCGCAAAGATGTACGTCAGGAATTTTCCCATATAAACATTTAACTCCAAGAAAAGTTATCTGTAAATATGAAAGAAGTAATTATATTTTTAACACAAAGAGATGGTTGGGGACCCGGGAGACCCAGCAGTAGAGCAAAGCTCACTGCGGGGCAGGCCGAACTCGGAATCTCGCGCACCTTCACCCCGTAGATATATTGTCGGAGTGCTGGGAATTGAACCCAGTATCTCTGCGTCCCGAACGCAGCGTGTTACCGATACACTACACTCCGTTTATCAACGGGGCGGGGCGTGCGCCCTGCCATTGGACTAGTCCCCGAAGTGATTTCTCCAATTTATAGCGCAAAGTTTTGGAGAATGATAAAATTATAGCATGTCAGGTACGTTATTTATTGTTGCAACACCTATTGGCAATCTCAAGGACATGAGCTATCGTGCTGTTGAAATTTTGAAAAATTCTGAAATTATTTTGGCAGAAGATACTAGAGTTACCGGAAAGCTTTTAAGCGAGTACGATATTCACCCGGATAAATTTATTAGCTTTCATCAGCATACAAAGGATGACAAAAAGTACGAAGTATTGAATCATTTGCTTAAAGGAAAAGATGTTGCTTATGTTTCAGATGCCGGTACTCCTGGGATCAGTGATCCGGGAAATGAGTTGGTCTGTTTTGTTGCAGAAAACAATCCTGATATAAAGATAGTACCGATACCAGGTGCCTCAGCGATCGTTACGGCACTTTCGGTATCGGGAATGAATGTCAACAAATTTGTATTCTTGGGATTTTTGCCTAAAAAGAAAAGGACAAAACTTTTCGCCTGGCTGAAAGAGGGAAAGGTGCCTTTTGCCTTTTACGAATCACCCAACAGAATAATCAAGTCCTTAGAGGCAGTTAGAGAGGAGTTTGGGGAGGATATTGATGTGTTCATCGCCCGCGAGCTAACCAAAATTCACGAATCTATATATCGCGGAACGGTAAGTGAGGTCATCCAAAAGCTTCAGGACGATGCAGTGAAGGGTGAATTTGTCGTTATTGTTGATTTGTGATTTTTGGATATTTTTCTGATCTTAGTTTTGGACTGTGTGCCCCTGGGGAGAATCGAACTTCCATTTCAGGTTTAGGAAACCCGCGTTCTATCCGTTGAACTACAGGGGCGTGGATAAATTATAACAAAAAAATAAGCTTCAAAGCTGAGAAACTTCATTTGGAGACAAATATCACCAACTTATCCACAAAATATCAGAAAAGTGGGGAAAACCCTAGAACTACACAGGACAATAGTGTACAATAGATGACACATATGCCCAAAAACTACACAGTTGACGAAGTTTCTGATCAGCTTCGAGTCAGTAAAAGAACCATCTTGAGAGAGATTAAAAGAGGGAATCTTGAGGCTAAAAAGGCAGGAAGAAGGTATCTGATCTCAGACGAAGTAATAAAAAGATATACAAAAGCGGAAGGTGACAAAGATCTGGACTTAAAGATTGATCAGTTCTTAAAGTCCAAAAAGGGTGAAATGGTCGATCTGCTGCAAAAAATGGTTTCAATGCATTCTGAAAGTGAAGGAAATAACGACAATTCAGATATAGCACAAATTATCAGTCAAAAAATGGAAAGTCTTGGGATAAGAAATTCTGTGTTAAGTCAAAAGGATGCATTGATAATGAGAGCTTCTTACGGATACGCAGAAGAGGGACTTTTGATCACTTGCCCGCTAAATGTGGCTCCCGTTGGTAATATTGCGAGTTGGACGTTTCCTCCTTTTGGCGGAGTAATAAAGGGGGGAAAGATGTATGGTAGAGGTACCGCTTACTCGAAAGCAGGGATAGTGGCAGCACTTTACGCATTGTCCGCACTTAAGAAATTTGTCGAAGAAGATAATCTAAGAGTTGAACTCGTTTTTGATGATAGTCAAATTGATAAGTATGGCGGAATGAAAGTCGCGTTGAGAAGGGGGTTGTATGCCAATGCCGGGATAATTGGACATGCTACCAAAGAAAACTATTTGATCTTGGGATGCCGAGGGTGTCATCAATATACATTTAAAACCAAAGGTCTGTGTGCTAATACAGGATCGGATGAAAAAAGAGGAGTTAATGCGGTAGAAAAGATGGCAAGATTTATATCCGAGATGAAAAAGCAGCAACTGATAAACTCTGACAATGAAAAAAGAGATCAGAGTTTAAGTATGAATTTTTCTTATGTTAGCGGCGGACAGAAAAATAATATTGTGCCTGATATGTGCGAATCGGTACTAGATGTATATACGACCAAAGATATTGATAAGGAAGATGTTGATGAAGTCATTAGTGCGGTTGTTGAAAAACTTAAGAATAAAGATAAGGATTTTTCAATTGAAAGTGAACGTAATTTCGGTAGTGACGCATATTCAGTTAATGATACGAATAATATTGTTACGTCGCTAGAACAGTCTGCTGAGAAGGTATTTGACGATAAACCTTCCAAATGTGTAAGCAGTGATTCAAATGTGGGGACGATATTGTCGGAGGTTGGAGTACCGTCAGTTGTGTTTGGTCCCAACGGTGGAAACGCTTACTCGTATGATGAATATATTGAAATAGATTCATTAACTCAAACAGCGCAAGTTTATGCTTTGACAGCAATGAAGTATTTTGGGATTGAGTGATTAACTGTCAATTTCTTGCTTGTCCAAGAAATTGACGAAAGAAGGACAACCTGTAAAAATTTTATAGCTCCAAGTCACACTCATATTATATAAAAAACGCGTTGCAAACACTTGCAAGTGCTGTTTTTATTATTTAAGTGAATTCGTTTGACTTGTCGAAATTAAATTTTTAACGGTATATTGTTGAATTCAAGTAGTGAATTGATTTATTTCAACCCAAGACTGTAGATGTTGGGGGTAGCGGAATCCGCTCCGAGATTGGTTAGAATAAGTAGTCTTTCGATCGAAACTGTTGGATACGCATGCGGAGCGACATAGATACCAGAATAAACATCTTTCTTGTTTGTACCGTCATAGTCCATGATCGTGATCTTGTTAGGTTCTGCTAAAACTATATGGCGTGATGTTGCAAACCAAGAGATCCTTCTCTGATAATCTCCGCCGATTCCTCCAATGATTATCAAGCTGTCGTCATTTTCATCGATCAAAAAGTTCTTATCTTCTTCGATGTCATAGATATAAGTATGCCCTTCTTTCAGATCTCTATCTTCGGTTTGAGTAGAAGAACCGGGAAGAGGGTTTTT
Source organism: Candidatus Woesebacteria bacterium (assembly GCA_016926185.1). Classification (GTDB taxonomy): domain Bacteria; phylum Patescibacteriota; class Microgenomatia; order UBA8517; family UBA8517; genus JAFGPD01. The sequence goes on from JAFGPD010000046.1 coordinate 11,461, forward strand.
TAACCCTTTTTCAATGGTTGCTGAAGCACTTGCAGTATAGAGTACCATCTCCTCATCTGGAGAAAACACTATTGCTTTGGCACTGCTTTTTAGAATTTTTGAGAGTTCATCAGGCAGCTTTCTTAGTTTTCCATCCAGTTTAATTTGTGTGTCTTCTTCCCATTCTTGCAAAATATTCTCAAGTTGAAAAGATATGATGTTTACTCTCTGGTTTTGAGGAGTGAATTCTCCAATATCAAGAATGAAATTTCCGGTTTTTGTGGTTAAAAGCATCTCTCTTCCGTCAGGGGACCATCTGTAAGTTGTACCCGTCAAATTACCGTCGGTCACCTTTCTTGGTTCCCGCGAAAAACCTAAGGGCAAATTGAGAGTTTCTATAACCCACAGACCTGCCTCGTCAATACCGTCATCCCCATTTGTTCCTGGAGGTACAGTGTAGGCGAGTTTTGTCATGTCAGGCGATGGTACAGGATTGAGAACCCCTGAAAAAGTTGTTGCAGAAAGTGACGGTGCAGAGCGGAAGAGATGAGCTGTAATTTCTGTAACCGCCTCTTTTTCTATTGTGAGCCTTTTGCTCCATTCAATATATCCTTCCTTTTTTACTGATAAGTCGTATGTACCGGGTTGAAGCTTTAGTGTAGTGTCCGTAACATTAGTAAGGTCTCCATTGACAAATATCTGTGCGCCGTCGGGATGAGATTTCATCACCAGTATTCCGTTCGGTTCAATTTCGAGATTTTTCCTGTTCAATCTATACCCTCTTGCGTAAAGAGATATTAGAATAGTAGAAAAAACGATCAATGTGACAGAGAAAATGAAAAAGATCCTGCCTTTTCTGTTCATAACCTGATTATATCAGTTTGGAGTGTATGGCACACAGGCAACTATTTGATCCTGTGGGTAGGGTGCTATAATTGTTCGGCAAATTAAATAACACTAAACTTTTTAATGATTAATTACCCTTTGGTATATATGACCATGAAGAAGTAATCCACTTAGTTTATAATTGTTTTCATCTGGTGTTGACAATCTATGATAATTAAACCACTGTTAATCATGATATTTAAATAGTATTATTTAAAAGCCGGTTAAGGTCCGGTTGGTGTTTTATGTTAAGAAAAAAAATTGCAATAGATTTGGGAACCCCATACAAACCTTGCTTTTCCCGGGGATTACATCCTCGCGTCAAAGTGTCGGTTGTACGGGTCGAGATGTGGTGTAAATGTAAATTAATGGGAAAATTAAATTTTTATGCTTAGAAAAAAAATTGCAATAGATTTGGGAACAGCCAATACTTTGGTATGGCTGACCGGTGAAGGTGTTGTTGCCAATGAGCCAACTGTTGTTGCCATTTCTGCAGAGGACAATAAAGTGGTGGCGGTAGGCGAGGATGCAAAGCGGATGTTGGGGAGAACTCCGGAGACATTGATAGCCTCTCGTCCGATGAGAGAGGGAGTTATTGCTGACTATCAGGTGACAGAGGCGATGCTGAAATACTTCATTGGTAAGGTCATTGGCCGTTATCAATTTTTCAGACCTGACGTTATGATATGCGTACCGGCAGGATGCACCCAAGTTGAAAGAAGAGCTGCTTTGGATGCAACACTTGCAGCTGGTGCAGCGCGTGCCTATTTGATTGACGAACCCCTAGCCGCTGCTATTGGAGCAGGTATACCGGTCTCGGCACCTTCAGGGAATATGATATTGGATATTGGTGGAGGAGCAGCTGAGGCAGCAGTCATTTCTTTAGGTGGTGTTGTCGTGCATAGATCTGTTAGGGTTGCCGGTACAAGACTTGATGAAGCTATCCAGAATTTTATGAAGAAAAAACATAATTTGATAATAGGGGATCAGACAGCTGAGAATATCAAAATAAAGATCGGCTCGGCGATGGAGCTGGAAAAGAAAAAGAAGATGGAGGTGTCAGGAAGGGATCAGGTCTTTGGTCTTCCTAGGACGGTAGAAGTTACTTCTGATGATATAACAGAAGCAATTAAACCTACTGTAATGCAGATCATTGGAACGGTCAAATCGGTACTTGAAGATACACCACCTGAACTGGCTGCAGACATAATTGATAAAGGAATAGTCATGAGCGGAGGAACATCAATGCTTCGAAATCTGGATAAGCTTCTCACTGAGGAAACGGGAGTTCCTGCTCACGTTGCTGAGGATGCGATATTTTGTGTTGTAAGAGGAACAGGTATTGTGATGGAAAACATTGAACTGTGGAAGAGATCTGTGACCACAAAAAGATAAAATATATATCGTAATAGACCTATATTTTTAATACTTTAATAAATCGTAAATTGTGTGTGCTTTGAGGATAACTGGTACCTTTCTGAACCTGAATTATTGATGTATTTTTTTGTGCATAACTGACGATATTTACTTGATAGTAAATTATTAACAAATCCTGTAGTAATGATTCATGAAAATGATATATTTTAGTCATTATCAAATTGTAAAACATTTGAAAATTTAAAGTATAGGATATATTTAAGAAAGAATTATGATCGAATTTTGTAGTTATGCAGAGATTGAACCTATACTAAACGGTACATTTCATTAAGTATCGTCAGTCAAAACATCTTGAAAATGACCAATAATATGCGAAAGGATGATAAACAAACTCATAATTATGACCGTGCTAACGTCAATATTTTCGGAGTAAATCTTATTAGCACACCAAACGAACAGGTGCTAAAACAGGTCATAGAGAAGATCGAAGAAAACAAGCAATTTCTCCTGTTTACCCCAAACCCGGAGATCCTTTTGAAAGCACTTAAAAATAAGAAATTACAGGATGCAATTAATCAAGCTGATATAAAAGTAGCAGATGGAGTGGGAATAAAGATAGCAAATTATTATCTTAACCAAACTATCGGTAATATAAGATTCAAAAATCAACTTTTCAATGAATTTGGTCTTTATGTTAAATCTCTGATCAAAGTCTTTACCTCGGATAAGAATAACGAACCGTTTCCTGTTATCAAGGGTAGAGAACTTTTTATAGACCTTGTAACTTTGGCAAACAAAAACGGATGGAAAATATTTTTATTAGGTGGTACCGGTGGTATATCAAAACAGGTTGAGGAAAAACTGAAAGCAAAGTATAAAAGCTTAAAAGTGAAAAGTGGAGCAGGTCCCATGTTGGATGAATCGGGAAAACCATTGACCAATATTGATAAGGATATTGAAAAGAAGGTGATTGAACAAATAAATGAATTTCAGCCTGATATCACCTTCGTTGCCTTTGGTGCGCCAAAGCAGGAACTGTGGAGCAGCCGACATTTACCAAAATTAATGACAAAAGGGATCATGGTTGTCGGCGGTACCTTTGATTATATTTCTGAAAAAGAAAAGTTACCACCTAATTGGATGGGGGAGAGGGGGTTAGAATGGTTGTGGCGGCTGATCACTCAGCCGAGAAGGATCGGAAGAATATTCAGAGCCGTTGTAGTTTTTCCAATTCAGCTTATTTGGGATAAGTATCAAGGAAAGCAGTGAAAGCTTTAACTACAAATTTTGAGAGTATTTTATATTGATCAGTTTGATATACTTCTAAAGCTTAAGTTTTCTGTAAGAAAAACCTTCCCGATATTAACTTGACATGGAACGAAAATTTATAACAAGTACCGAAAGAGAAAAAGTTAAATTTGACCCACCGAAAGGTGCAGTGATGTTTATCAGAGACCCAGAAGGAAGGATCTTATATATATCAGAAAGTGAAGATAAACCTGAAACAGGTAAGGTTGCGGGAGAATATAGTGTGAATTGTGAAACTTCTAAAGATGGTGAAGATTGGACGGAAACGGTACCTAGAGGATTAAAAGAGGAATTGGGACTTACAGATCAAGACATCGAAGAAACCTTAAATATAAGGCTAAATGGAGGGTATCTGGGGGAGACTGAATTTACTGAAGGTGTAAGGGCGCATGTTGTTGTATTAGATTGTGATGACCCTGATGAATTATTAGAACGTATCAAGCCTGTTGATGAGATAAAAGTTGAGGGATGGATTGAGCCAGATCTGCTTTTAAGTCAACCAGTAAGATCAGGAGTAGGTAATGTATTAAGACGGGTGTTGAGTGGCGGTTGGCTGGGATCATTATCACAACCTCGATCACTTGCGATCACTGATAGAAGTTTGAGACAATTAGCCCAAGATTCAGAATGAAAAAAATAATTATAATTAAACTTGGAGGAAGTGTCATTACGGACAAATCAAAACCTTTTACCGCAAGAAAACGGGTGATTCAGAGATTGGCAAAAGAAATTATCTCCGCGCATAAAAAATATAAGGGTAACATCCTAATCTCTCATGGGAGCGGATCGTTTGGACATACCATTGCCTCGAAGTATGAAACGCACAAGGGATTGGTACATAAAGATAGCCTTAAAGGTGCGGTGCTTACTTCTGATGCAGCTACAGAAATTGACCGTATAGTGATGAATCATTTGCTTAAGGCTGGCTTGATGGTTAAATCGTTTGCACCCTCAAGTTTTATTATTGCGAATGATGGTGAGTTGCAAAAGATCTTTTCTGGTCCAATAATCCAAGCTCTAATGACAGGGGTTACCCCTGTCATATATGGGGATGTGATAATGGATACAAAGAATGGGTTTTGTATATTTTCTGCTGAAAAGATAATCGAAGCATTAATGAAAGATCTAAGTAAAGTCTTAAAAGTTCAAAAAATAATATTTTGTACAGATACAGATGGAGTTTATGATAGCAACAAAAACACTATCAAAAAGATAACTTCAAAAAATATTAAAAAATATGACAAAGAAATCGGAGGTTCTGTTGGCACAGATGTGACTGGGGGAATGATCCATAAAGTTAAGCAGAGTTTGGTGCTAGGAAAAAAATACGGAGTAAGAACCTTAATTGTCAATGGAAACAAGAGTGGAAATCTTGAAAAAGCGATTATCGGGGAAAAAACTACGGACACTGTAATTACTTTTTAGAATTGATCTGCATCAATTACATTATTTATTGCCTCTATACCGGCATCACCTGCTTTATTAAGAAATTTACCACCTCTGATGAGACGTTGTTCGGCCACATAAACTGTGGGTGGTTGTGGTTTACCTGCAGGGTGTCTTACAACCATTTCCGCTTGTTCCTCAGGAGATTTGCCAATCAATCCAATTGAACCAACAATGCCGGTTAATGCATTTCTTAATAATCTTTCGCTCATGTACGAAATGATAATATATTTCGCTGGTAAAATCCAATACATATTTTACTAATTTTCAATTCAAAAAAAGCGAATGTTATATCTCCGTGTCCAATTTTTTCTGAAAAAGGGTATTGACACGTTTGTAGTACTTTGATACTTTGTGAGTAGTTTGAGTAGGGGTCTAGGCACGAAACCACTTCAAACTAGATATTAGTAATATAAAGTATGGCAAAGTCTTCCAAAAAAAAGAAAAAAAAGAAACTCGATCTTAACGATCTTCCTGATCTTTTGACTGTCAGAGAAGTAGCAGAACTACTCAGAGTTTCTCCACTTACAATAAAGCGCTGGGGAAAAAGAGGAAAGCTTCCGGCGATAAGAATTAATTCAAGAGGTGACAGAAGGTACAAGAAAGAAGCAGTGTTATGGCTTTTGGGGATACAGTCCAAGGAGTAGATTACATGATTATTAAAATTTTCACTTGTAATATTTCGTAATCTTGTCCTTTCGAAGCCTTGGCGTAGGAGGATGGCTTTTGGGTATGTAAAGTTCCGATGCTTAAGGAAATGTCGCGCCGCGACAAAAACGGTACTTTACAAAATTTATAAATTAGACTAAATTAAAATCATTAAATGTTAAACTATTTTCCAAAGACCGCAGACTATCTTAACTCCATTGATATCAACCAGGCCGACCCCATTGACAAAAAGGCAAAGGAACTTATTTACGATGAAGCTGCTTATGAAAGAGCGTCGCAGGCACTAAGAAGAAGATTTGCGCGGGGAGCAGATGAGGTAGAGGGAATGGACAGGGGAGAGAAGTTAACCAAAATTAAAAGAAAAGGAAGTATCGGTAAGTACCACTATATGCTTATGGGTGAAGACGGGAGCTGGAACGAGCCGGATGAAAGGATCTGGGTTGTTGCAATGTACGCCCTCTGGCAAGACTCCAAGAAAAGGTAGAATCAGCTACGACTACAAGGGTTGAACCCTTGGAAAACAATACTTTTTAGATTTTATTATTATATCGTTTTATCATCTTTTATTTATAACAATCTTAAACTTAAGGGAGAATCCTTCAGGTTAAAATAAACAAGTTTGTTTCTCGATCACTCGAAAACGGTTTGTCTTTAGGACAAAACGAATTCTTGAAATTTGTATATGAATGAGGGACCTGCGGGCAACGACCATGGAGCCTCACTTTTACAACAGTTTATATAACCCCCAAGATGACACAATATATTTCTTTCTATATAAAACCGAAATCTTCAGACCGTGGATACAGTGTAGTTTATTAATTATGGTTTTTAGGTTTCTCAGAATTTAAAAAAAATTGCGAATGAATAAAAACAACCTATAGTAATTATAAAATGCTATAATATATCCATCGATCAAAAACTTTATGAAAAATATAATTTTTAAGCATGTTGATCAAAAGATCAAGCGTCTTTTCCAGCTTTACTGCGGGGTAAGGTCAAAGGATGAGGACGATCGGATGTATGACAAGATAATGGGCCTGGTTTTTGAAGAGATTATTGAGTTTATTACGCAAAATTTATTTGAAGATGAAGTTGAAAATTTACTAGAAGATAGCCCTGATGGAGAGAATTCTGAAGCGGAAGAAAAGCTGTTGTTACTGGGAAGATATATGAAGAAGATACCTGATTGTGAATTTAGGATAAAAGCTCGCTTGGATCATTTTATCAACAGATTGCATTACCTTTCTGCCAAAGGAAATTTTGCCAAAGAATAAAATGAACGTAGAAACAGAAGTTAAAATACAGAATGGATCAGATGATACTTTTCCTGCTTCGGATAGGATTTTTTCCTCTAAGGGAGTTGAACCCTCTTGTACTGGAGCAGAAGTAGAGAGCGACAATCCCAGTTCTCCTGAGGCTGGGGTGGTGATCGATAAACAGTATTATCTTCCCGAAAGTCAGACAGAGCTGATAGAGGAAAGGGGTTCAAGAATAAAAAAGGGTGAAGGCGGGGAGCAAAAAACTGTGACATATTATGGTCTCACGACTGGCGGTAGAAAAAAAGCTGAAGAATATTTTGAAATTATCAGAGAAAAAGCAGGTTGTGAAACCGAATTGGATCTTTTGACCAGAAGCAATGAATTCAGGCAAAGTGAGGAGCGATTTTTCCAGGGGTTAGATAAAGAATTATCAGATAGATTACAACAAGATCCTGATTCCAAAGGAGTTGTAGAATTTCTTGGTCTTGCCAGAAGATCGGTGGAAGGAAGACTGGAAGGAAAAAAATCATATCTGGAAAGAGTTCAGTTTGCGGAACAGGTAAGAACAACAAACTCAAATTGGGGTCGTTTGATCAAAGATGTTGAAGAAAAAATACATCCCAGAAAAAGTCATAAATTCGTTGAAAATTTCACTTCTGCATGGATGATTTCCACGATATCTAAAGCTTCCCGTGTTATTGATGATATGTACGAAAAGGGAGAAATAGACATGGAACAAAGGAGTTATCTTCAAAGTAATTATACAGAAGACCTTGCCGGATCAATTGCTTCTTATGTTGAAGATGCAAATGATATACAGATTGGAGAGATCAGAGAGCGGGGACTGAAAGAACTAACAGAAAAGGTTTTAGGCGGCAAAAGGTTTGAAAGTGATATTGAGGAGAGGAAAGATGAAATTTTAGAAAAATACGGCAAAAGGTTTGGAGAACTTGAAATAACATACCCAGATAATCTTCAACGTTTTCCAGAGACTTCTGATGAGGATCCCAAAGAGACTCCTTCTCAGGGGCAAAGGCTTAAAGGGAAAATTAAAGAGTGGATAGGAGAAACTCAGAGAAAAGTTAGAAGAACTAAGGGAAAAGTTCGAAAGTTTTTATACGATAATCGAAAAGAAATAAAAGAGGCAGCTTTTACGTGGTTTATACTGTTTGCTGCTTCAGCTACCGGAACTTTACTGGTTGAATATATTTATCATGATAATAGGGAATTTGAGCCAATAGGGTTACGTGATACCCACACGATTGTAATAGAGTCACCGCTAACGTCTATTTTAGAAAAAGCTCAAGGAGTCGAAAGAGCTCAGATGTATGTCCCAGAATCTTTATCCGTGCCCGAACCGGTAAGTACGTCGGAGGCTTTAGTGGATGCAATAAGCGAAGATTCTTTTATTGAGCAAGCTCTGGTGGCTGAAGTTGACAAGGAACAATCCATTGAAGCTGTGCCCGAAGTCGTTCCTAAAGTTATTTCTGAGGTCGCTGCTTCAGAGTTACCAGGAGGAACAATTCAGCCCGTCGAAACACCATCGGTATTATCGGTTGGAACTGATCGTTCTGCCGAAGAAGTATCTTTATATTCGGTTGGGGCTGATTATTTGGCTGAGGAAGACGGACGTCAAGAAAGCCTTACTTCTGAAAGAGCAATTGTTGAGGAGGTTAGCATGACTGAACAACCGACACAGGGTCATACTTATGAAATTGTAAGAGGTGACAGTCTTTACAAAATTTCCAAAGATGCTTATGGAGATGGAACACTTTATCCGGCAATTGCGCAAGCTAATGGAATTGAAAATCCGCAACGTATTCCTGTAGGTCTAAAGGTGAGAGTTCCAACATTAGAGGAGGTGTCTAGATTAATTCCGGAGAGACAAAAACCAGTCAGGGGAGAATATTACACAGTTGTTCCGGGAGATAATCTGTGGTCAATTGCAGAAAGGGCTTATCATGACGGGTCACGGTGGAAAGAAATCTATGGAGCTAATTATGGACTAGATGGTACATTGATATATTCAGGAATGCAATTATTTATTCCTTGAATTGACAAGGGTTGAACCCTTGTAAAGGAAGTTATTCGATAATTATGTCTTCCGGTACTTTATATGTAGGTTTGTATTTCTCAACGAAATATTGATAAGTATGATGATAATTGTGATGCTGATCAGATAGAGTGCTTTCTGATTTACGAAAAGTTTTAAGTATTGTGTGGATATCAAGCCATTTTGGTGACATTTCTTTAATATAGTATTTGTAGCTTGAATAAGGATAATCCACCAAAATTTGTTCCTTTGTTAATATTTCTAAAGGATTACGATGAATATAACGACTGATGTGTAGAAAATGCGGATCTGTTTTTATTCTGACTGCTTTGTAAATACCTTGAAAGAGCGAGCCTTGTCTTTCGTATCTGTGGTTAAAATACATAACATAGTTAGTCATCAGCGCTTTCATAAAAGGTTTTAATCCCTCCTTGGTCTTTTGTTGCACAAATAAGTGAAAATGATTTGGCATTAAACAATAGGCAAGTAGTCTGATATCTTTGTGACAATTGATCGGCCTGCGTCTGGGAGTATTGGACAGCAGATCTTTTCGTTTCTTATCATCTGGCGGAAGAAGGTATTCTTTAAGGTATCTGAGGAAAACGGAGTAGTCATTTTCGTCCATGAATATTTTTCTTTTATCAACACCACGATTGAAAATGTGGTAGTAACCGCCTTCGACATAGGTTTTTCGGGAGTATTTTTGTGGCATAGTTTATCTTTAATTCAGTATATTTGTGTCTGATCAAATGTGCAAAGGACGGACCCTTGTAGGAATTACAAGGGTCCGTCCCTAGTACAACCTAGTACAACTAGTATGATCAAGGTGAAGGATTACAATATACCTTAATACCTTAAAGAGTATAGTACATCTTATAGTATTGACTATACTTTTCGTTATGCTATAATTTAGTTCCAAGATGGGATTTAACTTGCCCAGTTTGGGATCTAGCAATATTCAAGGTTATTAATTTAACCCTCCGATACGGAGGGTTTTTTAGTATCAGGAAATAATTAATTAAAATGAGTGCAGAGAACAACAATCAAAAATTAACGAGGAGAGAATTTTTAAGAGTGTCAGTTGTGGCAGGAGCTGGTGCCGTTCTTGCTGCATGCGGAATGCCTGAGCCTACTAATACTCCAGATCCTACTTATAAGTTACCTGATACTAATACTCCTGAACCTACCAAAGTTCCACCTGATACTCCGGAACAACCGACATCTACACCAGAAATAAAATTAGATGATAATTATATAAGAGTTCTTAATAGCCTTAAAAATGAACAGGAATGGGACAGGTTCAATGCTGGCGAGGAAGTACAAGAAACTGAGATCTATCAAAAAGTTAATGATAACCCGGATTCTGATGAAAGCAAAAGACTTCTAAAGCTGATAGATGTCATGACCTGTACCGGAGATGTAATTGATTTTAATGGTAGGGGAGTTGTTGAGTTCTGGCCTCATGACCCCCGGTATTCGCCGGAATCCCCGGTCAACAGCGGTCAGTATGTGATAAAGGTTAACGGAGGGGTTGAGGATGAATACACCGGTAAAACATATCTTTGGAACTGGGTGGGTGAAGGTGCTGAGGCTGATCCTGATCTGGTTCTGGAAGAAAGTCCCTCAAGAGCAGTTGAACTGGGATTACTTGTCTATACACCAAATGAAGGAGAGGAGATAGTAAAAACAATTACCCGGGAGGAAGATAACGGTAAGATTGTCTCTGAATACATTTCTGTTGCCAGTGTTAATGAGGAAGGCAAAAGAAGTAAATGGACAGACATAAGCGGAACAAAGTGGATCGATCCGGTGACCAATCCGGAGATAGTGCTTCTTGATGATGATGGAGAATCGAATTTCTACAGGATCCAAGTTATTCAAGAAAATGGAGACGGTCAAAACACTGCCGAAGATGCTATGTATTACGGTGGAGATTCTCTTCCTGCAATTCCCAGGGAGGGACTTCTTTTGTATGAAGACAAAGAAGAAAGCGGGCAGGTTAATCCTGTTCTGGTTCGAGTGGATGAACAGGGCGAAAGACAAGTAAGGTATAAGTTGGCGGTCGATCCTGAGACAGGAAATGTTAATTGGGTGGAGCAGGAAAGAAAATGGACAGGTAGGCCGGAGTTTGAATTCAGCGATAAAGAATTGAATAGCGGGTTGATGCTTAATCCGAATAAGGTAGATGAATTGTGGGAAAATATGTTGAGAGCCATTGCTGCGGGGGAGCTTTTCAGAGTGGTTGAGGGAGGAAGAGGATTAAGGGGAGGAGATATAAATATGGATATTGTCAATGCAGAATACCAAAGACTTCAAAGCGATCCATACAAATGGGTGCCTAGTGAAGGATTTCTGGCTGAGGTAGATAAGTATAATGATGTGATAAATGCAGAATTGGATGCAAATGAAGGGATGCTCGAAGGAGTGGCTATTCCTTGGTTAGACGGCGTTAATCATCAAGCGGGATTTACATACGAAGATGTTATCTTCAAATCAGTTAAAATTAATTTTGAAAGAAATAATGAAATGTATACAGTTTATGCTCCCCTTAAGCAAGGGGAGCAATTTCCCAATGGAGGATCGAGATTGAATGTAAGTGAAGATAATGAGTTAGTAATCGAACTATTGAGACCGAAAAAAGGAAGTCCTAATGAATATTCTTATATGATTTCATATGGAATTGAAGGTCTGGTGACTGGTTATTCGGATCTGGGTGCTTTTTTACGTATTAATAAGACGAAAAATTCTATTCGGGAAACTGGAGAAGACATCGGGAGAGGTATAGTTAGTGTACCTGATTTGTATCACAAATCTGGGGTGGGAGGTATTGTAATCAGTGATCCAAGCAAGAATTAATTAATAGTTACTTCGGGTACCTCAATAGTATATAGAATTAACAAACGAAAAGATCGAAGTACTAAATTAGAAACTCTAAACAAATTATAAACTCCAAATTACAAATTATTAATATAGATAATTGGAATATAAGTGTTAGACTATAATTCTTCAGATTCATAATTCATACATTTTATAGCAAAACTCCGGGAGGGTGTTGTAAAAATATTATTATTTCTCTACTTAAAACCATGGTCTTCAGATCATGGAAGTTTATTTTCTTTTTTCATATTCCACACCGGAAGAGTTTAAGCTCGCTCAGGGTGCGGTTTGTTGTATGATCTTGAGCATCTAGTTGATTATGGTATAGGAAATCATGTAAATTGGTAGTGTGAAGAAACGCAGTCGTTATTGGTTTGTGTTGGTAATATTTATTGCTTTGGCAGCAGCCTTGATAGTGCTGCTATTATTGCTTCGGAAAAATAAAACTACCGACCAGCCGGTGACAGAATATCCGCAGCCTCCATTGTCCAGATATTCAGGCAGACCGCTGACGAAAAATTCAGGTCAGCTGAAAGAGGAAGATATGCAGTGTTCGGATATCATTATCGACTCAGAAAATGTATCACTGTGCGGATATTATCCCAAGGATAAAAAATATCTAAAGATAGTAAGCGGGGACAAGATAATTGAGCTTTTTGAATATTTCCGAAAGGAGCATGATATCAGTAAGAAAGTTTCAAAGATAAATATTTATTTATCGGAAAGTAGTGAAATTTATGCAAAACTGGAAGGGAGAAAGGATCCGGAAACGGGAGAGCTTCTGACTGCTTATGGTTTTGAATTCGAGAATGGAGTTTTGGATATTCCTGTTTATGTAAAATCTGAGTATTTAGACAATTTAGATAACGATTACCTGGATAAAGCTGTAGGAGGATCTATCTGGTATTTTCTGTCTGGCAATAAGTACTGGAATGATGTAGAAAATTTTGGACCGAAAGTTATCCGCGAATATTATAATAGTTTAGGCGAATATGAAAAAATTGTTGAAGTCAGTTAAACACTTCCTGATAGCAGTTGTTTTCTTGGGATTATTGGGGTTATTGGGGAACTTAAGTCATACGAAGGCTGCTTGCACAAGTGTCGGAGGGGTTTTGTGGAATTGTGGTGTCGAAAGGGCAGTAGAATGTTGGCCTGCCGGGTGTGATGATAGAATAGATGATCCTTGTGACTGCCTGTACCAATGTATAGGAGACCCCTTGTTTATGGGAGGATGTAATCAAACCAGTTGTTCACCTAATTGTGGTGAAATCTGGAATCCAGGTGGATGTAATATATCCGGATTTTCGTGCGTGTATACAGAACCTGCACCAACTAACACACCTGCTCCCGGAGAAACACCACCACCTAGCTGTCCTGGTGTATGCTGCTGGCCGGGAACGTGTAATGGTCCTCATTCTGAAGGTGATCCATATTGTGACCCGGACGGAGCTTCAGAATGTTGTGATTCGTGTTCCAACCCGCCTTCACAAGGTTGGGTAGATATCTGGTTTTTTGAAGACGATAACGGAAACGGAGTATGGGACAATGGAGAAGCAAGAATTTATGATCATGATGATCCGCGGATTGCTGGTGGGACGGTAACATATTCGGGCGGGAAGGATAGCGGAGGTAGTGGTAATTTTACGATTGACGGTTTTTCACCATTACAAGCTAAGACTGGTATGGTGTGGCTTGGCGATGACCAATGTACTACTGTACGAAATTGTCCCAGACTTGAATGGGAGTATGATGATAGGTTCACTGAATATAATTATAATTTAGGCAGGACAGATGAGCCGCCCGTACCTGATAGCGTTTACATTAATCGTTATCATGATAGTGATAGTTTTTCAAGTGATTTTGACATTTCGACTCTGAGAGACACCACTTGGGGTGGTGCGGCAAATTGCGGTGGGGCTTGTCGAAGGTGGGGATGGAATGATACTGTTCCTGATCCTGATGTCTATTACGGTCCTTGGAGACAACAAGTCCAAGTTAATGGAGGAAATGGCAGTTTCAGTAGAGTTACTTTTACTTACACACCTCCGGATCCAATGTATTCACCTACGGTTAGTTCAAGAACATTTCCGTTATATGGCGAAACTAGTGGAGGTGGATTTGATGTTCAAGCAATATCTTTTGGTATAATGCCAATTCTTTTCCCTCCCAATTGTGAAATAACCAATTGTCCCACAACTCCTTTGGAGGTGGATGAGCTGCATACCTTTACAGCTACTTCCAATGATACAGACGGGACTGTTGTGCGAACTCGTATGCATTGGGATACGGCGGTTTACCCTCCTTCTTGGACCGATTTTTGTACATCCGATTCTGATTTATGTGAAGAAGATCTTTCCTTTGATACACCTGGTGATTATTATGTCACTTGCAATGCAATTGATAACGAAAGCAATTACTGTACAGGGAATCCTTGGTGTGAGTGGGAATTGACTGGTTTGAATTGTTCAACAATTGGCCCCGGATTCACTGATTGCGGACCCAATGATTATTGCGAAGTTGAAGTTGTTGCAACATGTGATATTACTATTCCTGATGCGACTTTGGACGTTGGTGAAACGATTGATGACTACAGATATTCTTATCTAAACCCACATGGTCTCGACGTAGACAACATCGAGTATGAGGTAGATGATGGACTTATTGCAGCAGTCTGTGAACATGGTCCGATTCCTCCAACGCCTTGTGAAGAAGTATCTGGACCCGATATCGAAATTGCTGATCCATTCAATGAGCTTATTAATATGACCGGTATTGCTCAAGGTAGTACAACAATCACTGCCTATGTCTATTTGGATGGATATACCGATCCTGTGTGTCAAGACACAGCCGATATTAATGTAATAGCTCTGCCCTGGTGGCAGGTGGGATTCGGGGATGTTGTCACAAATGATGATATTGTGTCATACATACCAAGTGGAACTAGTACGTGTCTATTGCCA
>JAFGPD010000047.1 GCA_016926185.1 Candidatus Woesebacteria bacterium
CACCAAACACCAAACACCAAACACCAAACACCAAACACCAAACACCAAACACCAAACACCAAACACCAAACACCAAACACCAAACACATATCTCTTATGTGATGGCCTGGAATAAGATAGCTTGTTGATGTAAATTTAATTATAGTGTTTACTTTATACAAAGATGTTGAATAATCAGAAGCCTCAAAATGATGACCCTAACATAAAGGCTGACTCTCATGTTTTGCAAACCAATTCAAACCAGCCATCCAGCCGGATGTCGGCAGATGAATTGGAAAGTACCAAAGAAGAGCTGCAAAGGGCTTTGAACGAGGAACAGCAGCTCAGGGAGGCGCTTAAGGACGAAAGGGACAGGATAAATGCAATAGTTTCTTCAATGGGTGAAGGTCTTTTGGTCGTCAGTTCTGATTATAATATCGAGATGATCAACCCCGCAGCCGAGCGACTTCTGGGAGTGAAAGCTCAGGAAGTTGTCGGAAAACCCTGGCATGAGATAACCAAGGCCTACGCAGGTGACAGTGAGATCCCTTTTGAGGACAGGATGTCTGTAAATGTCCTTAGGGCTGGTGCCACTGTTGTCACAGAACTTGATGATGACCACTACTACCTGACCTTGAGCGGTAAAAAATTCCCGGTTACCTCCGTTACGACTCCGATAGTTAAAAACGGTCAGGTCATCGGTTCGGTCAAGATATTTCGGGATGCAACAAAGGAAAAAGAGCAGAAGGAACTTATTGAAGAGACTGTTAGAAAAAGAACAAGTCAGCTTAAAGAAGAAAAAGAGAGGGTGAATTCAATACTGGAAAATACAGGAGAAGGTATAGTTCTGACAAATAATAAGGGTCTTATCGACTATGTTAATCCGGCATTTCTGCAAATTTCAGGTTATTCTGAGGAAGATCTTAAAGGTAAGGAATTCTCAAAGGTCATTAAATTCTTCACTCTTAAAAACAAACAGATCTCTGCGGATGAAGTGTCGGATGTTGCCAACTTAAGCGGCCGGCAAAGTGCGTTCAAGTTCCTTATAGAAAAAAAGGATGGTAGAGACAGGATCGCGGTCTTGGTTAATGCCGCGCCGGTTGAGGTTGAAGGAGAGTTGCGGGGTGTTGTCAGGGTTATTCATGATTTCACCGAGGATCTCAGGCTTCAAAAGCAGAAAGACGACTTTTTCTCTATTGCCAGCCATGAGCTAAGGACGCCACTTACCATAATCTCGGGTAATATTGATAGTGTTTTAAGTGCATATGGCGAAAGCAACCTCACCGAAAAGGATAAACAGACGCTCAAAGATTCTTTGGACGCCTCTGAAAGGCTGATAAAGATGGTCAATGACTTTTTGAACGTCAGCAGGCTTGATCAGGGAAGAATTAAGTATGATATTAAACCTCTTGATAGCTGTGAGGTCATTAAGCAGGTGACTGAGGAAATGCGGCCAATGGTTGAAAACAAGGGATTACAGCTTAATTTTAATTGCGACGAGGATCATCGGGATGTTATGGCAGATGAATCACTATTGAGAGAGATACTAGTTAACCTTGTAGGTAACAGCATCAAGTTCACAAATGAGGGAAGTATCACGATAGAACAAAAGACGGAAGGTTCAATAAAGGCGATCAGAGTCATTGATACAGGTATCGGGATAGCTGAAGAAAGCAAGGAAAAACTTTTCCACAGATTCCAGCAGGCTATGAAAGATGCTTTGACGAGAGAGGCTGGAGGCACTGGTCTAGGGCTTTATATCAGTTTGGAGTTTGCCAAAGCTATGAAGGGCGATCTTGTCCTGGAAAGTAGCGAACTTGGAAAAGGGAGCACATTTAAGCTTACACTGCCTCTGAAAAGCGATTAAAAGATCATCCGTTCTTACCTCGATTGGTATTTAAAATTATTTTTGCTAAATTTCTGCCTTTAGAGTAGAATAATTATGGGTTGCAATGACAGCAAACTTATCAAACATTTCCGATCTAGAAGAGTTTGACGGACACGAACTCGTGATGAGATTGGAAGACGCTTCAAGCGGTTTGGAAGGTTATATTGCATTATATAACCCCTCTACGAAACCTTCTTGTTTTGGTGCAACGAGGATCTGGAATTATTCTTCTGAAGCAGATGCGCTAAAGGATGTCTTGAAATTGTCAAAGACCATGGCGTATAAAGCTGCCATGGCTGATCTTGGGTATGGCGGTGCTAAAGGTGTGATCATGAGAAAAAGAAGTGATCTTAGCGAGGATCTTTTGAAGGCTTATGCAAGAAAAGTTGAATTTTTTTCAGGTAAATTCATTACTGGAACTGATGTGGGGATGACCAGGAACCAACTGGTCTTTATGAAGCGTTATAGCAAGTTTTTTGTCGGGACAAGTGCAAATCCGGAGAGATTTACTGCGATGGGAGTTTATAAAGCAATGAAGATCTGTGCGAAAGAGGTTTGGGGAACTGATGATCTTTCCAGAAGGGTGATCGCTATCCAAGGTCTTGGAAAAACAGGAATGGAGCTTTTAAAGCTGGTTTATGATTCAGGATTTAAGAAGTTATATATAACCGATATTAAGGCTGATATAGTAAAACATGCACTAAAAAAGTACTCTGGATTGGAATACGTAAAACCTGATATTATGAGTCGCAAAAAGGTTGATATCTTTTCTCCATGTGCGATCTTTTCTGCAGTGAACTCAAAAAATATCGGCAAGATCCGTTGTAAGCTTATCGCGGGTACTGCCAATAACCAGCTGGAAAAGGAGTCAATGGGTGAGATCCTAAGCAAATGGGGAGTTTTGTATGCGCCTGATTACGTTATCAATGCCGGAGGGCTTATTAGCGTAGTTGATGAATACGAGAACGGGAATTGCCGAGTTGGAAGGGTGAAAGATAAACTAAGGATCATTGAGAAAAACATTAAAAAGGTGTTGGCAAAAAGCAAAAGAACGAGTAAGGCTACTAACATTGTTGCCAATGAATATGCGGAGAAGAAATTGTGATCAATTTTCTCTATAATTTTATTATGTGGGGATATAGATCTGTCTAGAGATGTCTAAAAAAAGTGATTTAGTTAGACATGTCGAAGATAGAATAGAAAAACATCTTCCTAAAAAATGGACCAAAAAAGAAATTGGAAACTTCACTGGGAGTGCTGTTTTTGACCTCGATACGAAAGCCTTGAATGAAAACTTAAGTATTCCCCTTTCTGATTTTGTTAAAAGAGGAGGAAAGAGATTAAGACCTCAGCTATATATTAGTTGTCTTGAGACCTTTGGAGTTAACTATAAGGAGTATCTTGACTTGGCAGTAGTCATTGAGTTGATACACAACGCAACACTTATATTGGATGACATTGAAGATGAGGGAATGTTAAGAAGAGGAAAACCTACGTTGCATATAAAATATGGACTGGATACAGCTGTTAACAGTGGTTTTTTACTTCATATATTGCCAATGAGACTGGTTTTAGATAGAGAAAAAGATCTGTCATATGGTAAAAAATTAAAAATATGGAATTTGTATTATGAGTCATTGGTTAATGTAGGATTAGGACAAGCTATGGATATTTACTGGCATAAACATATTAACGGAGATATTAGTATTAGACATTATCTTGAGATGGCGAGGCTGAAAACAGGCTCATTGATGAGAATGAGTGTTGGTATGGCTTGTATTGTTGCAGGTTTGCATAAAAAGTCTATGGAAAAGTTTGAAAAATTTGCAGAATCATTAGGATTGGCATTTCAGATAATTGACGATTCACTAGACATAAAAAATTGTGATCAGCGGTTCGGTAAAACCTACGGCAACGATATTACTGAAGGTAAAGTAAGTTTACCTGTTGTTTATGCTTTTGAAAAAATTGACAGTAAAGACAAGATCAGATTGGTGAATATTCTTGCAAAACACACAAGGGATAAAAGAGATATTCAAAAGGCTTTGAAGATAATAAAAGAAAGCGGTGCTGTAGAAAGGTCATTAAAGAAGGCTAATGAGATCATTGATGATGCTTGGGCGAAGATTGAAAAAGATTTTTCAAAAAGATACGACCTCAAAAGGCTTAAGAAGATCGCATACGTTTTTGTTAACAGGGATTTCTAAAAAAATTGAAGTCAGTGAGAATTGAATTTCATGAAGATATTTTTAAAGAATGAATTGTTCTATTATTAACATAGATATGTCTTTATTACGACCATGATCACGAAAAAAGAAAAAATCAAAAACTATTACCAGCAAAGTATAAAACTGAACTTGGGAGATATTGACAAAATACTTCACGCTGCTGGTGTGGAACAGAATAAATACCTCGATGAATTTAAGAAACTCTTTATCAAATCATCGAGCAATATTGTTGGCAAGTGGGATGATGGTAAAAAGTATATAAGAACGGAATATGTTATGGAGATGTTTGGCAAATCTTATCCCGGAAGGTTTTTGATGAGTTCTGTTATGATGGATTCAATGATCAATATTCTGGATGATCTCTACGACGAAAACCTCACCAGGGACGAGAGAAAGATGTACTTGATCGAATACCTGAGAGTGGTTGCCATTTTTAATATGCTGGGTCATTCAGAAAGGTTACAAAAATCAATTGGCAACTATTTCGATAAACTGATAACTTTAGCAGTAGCAGAACAAGCTATACTTAAAGAAATAGAAAAAGCGAAAAGTATGAAAAAAATAGTAAAATTGAGCAATAAATTATTACTTATGAGATCTCATGATATTGATATCTTTGTGCAAATGGTTTTGGAGGATAAAAGTGTAAATTATCTTTCCTTGTTAGACTGTGCGAGGTGTTTCCGCTCAATTAATCTGTTAAAAAAGGATATTTTGGATCTGCAACATGATATTGACAATGACCAGCCCACTCTGGTTACAAATCTAAGATCAAGAGCAGATTTCAATTTTAAAGTCTATGTTGGTGAATTGACCGATTATTTTAAAAAAATGTTGATAAAAAAAAAGAAATATATTAAGAATGATTACAAACTAATATATAACAATCTGATGAAAATGTTTGATAATGAATCTAATGTTTTATTTGAAATACTAAAAACAAATTAAATGTTAATACTGCCTAGCATAGTTAGTCGTTTTATTGTATTTACGATCAATGTTACCGGCTTCACATTAATTGCCAATATAATTTCTTCGCCTCTCAAAAAGATCCTGAAAAGGATTTTTGTTATGATGAGTGTTTTGATGTTTGTATGGGTGGACTGCGCTTTTCTGGCCCGTCAGGTAGGGCAAACTGAACTGTCGTTGTTTTTTATAAGGGTAGCTTGGTCTATCACTCCGATATTGTTCATACTCATATATTCATTCATTGTTAATTTTCTGGATGTCACCGATAAATATAAATTGCTATCGATCATTTCTTATTTTGTAGGGATAATATTTATGTTCATTACGCTCACTTCGGATCTGATAATATCCGGGATCAGCTTTCAAAATGGGGTTCTGAATATCATATATGGTAAATTCGTATGGGCATTTTTCGGAGCCGTGACCGTTTATACTATAGTTAATTTCTATTTACTATTTAAATATTATCTCAGTCAAAATACAGATGAGCTTCTTAAAAAAAGGATAAAATATTTGATCGGTGGTTTAACATTATTTTTTATTGCCAATGCTGTTTTCAATATAATCTTCCCAATCTTTTTTAACATATTTCATCTTTATGAATTCGGGGATTATACAACAGTTATTTTTATTTCGATAATTGCATACGCAGTAGTAAAGGGTGAGTTTTTTAATATTAAGATCCTTACTGCCACTTTTATAGCCATTTTCCTTGGATCGTTTTTGTTGCTTGATGCGGTACTTTTAAGTCAAAATTTTGCGGAAGCAATACTGAAGAGTGTTATTTTTGCACTTTATGTTCCTTTTGGATATTTGCTGGTGAGATCTGTTATGACAGAGATCCGGCAGAGAGAGCAGCTTGAAGAGAGGACAAAGGAACTGAGAGAGACCCAAAAAAGAGAGCTGGCGAAGGCCAATGAGCTTTTGAAACTTAAGGATGAGTTTGTGTTCATTGCAACACATGATCTGAGGACTCCGGTGACAGCGATACGTGGTTATTTGGATATGATACAAAACTGTGGAGATGAATTCAGTGAAGAGACTAAAGAGAATTTTAAGTTTGTCATGCAAAGCAGCGACAGGCTGAACCGGCTTGTGAATGATCTTCTGGAGGTGGCACGGTCGGAATCCGGCACTATCAAGGTTGAGGTTAAACCGGTTGACATTGTTCCGGTGATTGAAAAATGTATTAAGGAAGTTGAGCCTTCTGCAGCCGAGAATAATATCGAAATAAAAACTGAGATCGGAAAGGATGAATGGTATGTTTTGGGTGATGGGGTGAAACTTGAGGAAGTAATGGAAAATCTCCTGACCAACGGTGTGAAATATAACAAGCAGGGTGGAGAGCTAAAAGTAAGTCTAAAGGAGGAAGACAAGAGCTTGGTAGTGTCAGTTTCTGATACAGGAATTGGTATTCCGAAAGAGCATCAGGACAAGGTGTTCGAGAAGTTCTTCCGCTCACAAACGGAAAAAACAAAAGATATTACGGGCACGGGTCTGGGTCTTTTTGTTGTCAGGATGCTTATTGAGAAGATGAAAGGGACAATAACTTTCAAATCGACTGAGGGTGAGGGGACAACTTTTATCTTCAAACTTAAGCTTGCGGATAAAGTTAATTAATAACTAAAAACTTAGAGCTAAAAACCATATCTTAAAGTTTAAAAACTAACTGGTTAAGGTTATTAAATTATAATTTTTCGTTCTAAGTTTAACCTCTACTTGTATTTTCCACCTTATTTGTAGTACATTTAAATAGATATATTTATATGGCAAAAATACTTCTTATTGAAGATGATCCCTTGGTAGTTAAGATGTATCGCAATGTCCTCTCCTTTGAAGGCTTCAAGATAGAAACTGCTCCCAATGGCGCTGAAGGA
>JAFGPD010000048.1 GCA_016926185.1 Candidatus Woesebacteria bacterium
ACCATTCCACTTGAGCCAGTGACAAGGATTTTTTTCATTGATACTTTTCAGGAAATAGCTGACGCATTGTGAGATTATCTTTATCCCTTTTAGAAACTATTGGATCTTTGACCGGCCACTTAATATTCAGGTCGGGATCGTTCCATGCTATACCTTGAGCTTTACTGTTATCCCATTCCTGATCAACTGCGTAAATATAATGAACTGGCCCGTCTCCAGCAACACAGATCGAGTTTCCTATACCAGGGGGAATAAAAACCGCACTACGTTTTGTATCAGTTTTTGTATTATCAAATATTTTCGTAAATACCTTACCAAAAGTCTTACTTTTAATCCTTACGTCAACAAAGGCTGCGAACATCTTCCCGGTAACGGGATATATCAGTTTCTGCCATCCTTCCGTATGTATCGCTCTTATCACTTTTGGTTTTGAGAGTGAGTGATTGATCTGAATTGGACGGAAATTGATCCCTACTTCTTGCAGCTCGCTTGACCTGTATAGTTCGTGGAAAAAACCCCTTTGATCTTCAAAGACTGGTCTTGTAATAATAAAAAGACCCTGCAAGGGAGTTTTTTTAATATTTACCGGAAGTTTTTTAACCATTTGAGATCTTATTTTTGTCCTGTCTTGTCGTACAGACTTTCAGCTTTCCTCTTGAGAGGTCTCCACCACCACTCATTTTTTTCATACCATTTAATAGTCTTATCCAAGGCCTCACTAAAATTATATCTTGGTTGCCACTTTAGCTCACTTCTTATCTTTTGGGTGTTAAGCAAATATCTTTTATCATGCGATTTTCTGTCAGGTACATATTTTTTAAGACTTTTTGGCTTATCTAGTAATTCCAGTAATCGATCAGCAATCTCTTCTACGGATCTTTCCTCACCGGTCCCAATGTTATAGATCTCCCCTATTCTGCCTTTCTCAATGATACTGTCAACCGCATTGTTGTGGTCATCAACATATATCCACTCCCTCTTAAACTGGCTACTTTTATATAAGGGAATATTTTTATCTTCCATTAGATTAGTTACAAAACGTGGTATTAGTTTCTCGGGGTGCTGATATGGGCCAAGATTATTGCAGCAGTGACTGATAGTTATGGGCATACCAAACGTATAATAATAAGCCATGACAACATGATCGGCTGCAGCTTTCGAAGCATTATAAGGAGTTCTGGGTCTGAAAGGATCGTCTTCCTTAAAAGATCTTTTTTCGTCCAATTCAAGCTCACCAAACACCTCACAAGTGGATATATGGTGGAATCTTTTAACTTTTTCTCTTCGAGCAGCTTCTAAAAGTATTTGAGTTCCTAAAACATTTGTCTTTACAAAAATACCCGGATCTTGGATCGCTCTGTCATTGTGGGATTCTGCGGCAAAATTGACTACTACATCTATTGATTTCGTCAATTTACTTACCAATTTGAAATCTCCTACATCACCTTTTACAAATTTGTAATTTTCCTTTTGGGAAAAGTCCTTTGTTGTCGAAAGATGTCCTGCATATGTCAGTTTGTCCAAGTTAACGATCTTATCTTTTGGATATTTTTTAAACCAATAGCGAATGAAGTTGCTTCCAATAAATCCCGCTCCTCCGGTTACTAATAATTTCATTTTTTCTTTGAGGCCCAATATTTATTTACCTGAAACAAACTATCAAAAGTGCCAGCATCACTCCAAAAACCATTCAGCTTGCTCCATGAAAGTTTCCCTTCCTTTAAATAAGCATTGTTAAGATCAGTGACTTCCAACTCACCTCTGGCGGATGGCTTAAGGTTTTTAATCTTATTAAAAGCAGTAAAGTCATATATATAAAGACCTGTGACGGCATAATCTGAGTCTGGTTTTTTTGGTTTTTCAGTAATCTTTGTTATCTTTCGATCTTTATCGAAGGTCGGGACCCCAAATCTTTGCGGATCATTGACTTTTTTGATAAATATCATTGCTCCTTCAGTAAAATCAGTTACAGGTTTTTTAATATCAGCATCAGTACAGTTATCACCCAAAATTACAGTGACAGGGCCTTTATCCGCAAAATCCTCAGCGAGACTTATCGCATCCGATATGCCACCCTCATCCTGTTGATAAGCAAACTCAAGATGTTTAACACCAAGGCCCTTACCGTTTTTTAAAACTCTAATAAAATGACCTGAATACGGACCTCCTACAACCACGAGTATCTCATCTATACCTGCATCAGTAAGAGTTTTTATAGGGTAAAAGATCATCGGCCTATCATAAACAGGAAGCAAATGTTTATTGGTAGCATAAGTAAGAGGATACAGTCTTGTCCCGAGTCCTCCAGCCAGTACAACGCCTTTCATAAATGCAGACTTGATGATATCAAATTGCTGACACTATAGTCAAAATTATTTTTGCATTTTTATATTTGCTTTTTTAACTTTATTAGGTATGTTTGTCAGCAACCGCAGAGGCCCCCCAGCTTTCCGGTTTTGTCTTTGCAGTAAAACCATTGCCATTAACCATCCCGACAACTTCTTTTATCATATTCCTGGTCGGTCCAAGTGCTCCCACATCAATATGGATCTCAAGATCATACTTTGATGGTGATATTTTTTGGCGAATTTTCGGCACTATTTTTTCAGCAATTTGAAGACTTATCGTTGTCTCAGTGTAGATCTTGTCTCTAAGTACCGGAATCTTAGGTTTTTTATCTTTTTTCCAAAAATATCTACCACCCTTACCTTCACGATAGATCACTATTGCTGTAACATAATTTATCTCTGAATGACTATTTATCCTTCTTGCCTGACTATCAGTACCTATTATTAACCTGTAAAAACTATAAGGATCCATTTCAATGAACTCACTTATCCTTTCGATCATTTTACTGATCGTAAGCTTTCCATACGAAGGGCTTACGAAATGTCCATTTTTTAATTTATCCATTGCCGAAATTATACCGTAAAAGAAAGTTTTTTACATTTCTGCAAAAATAAGGAGTAAAAAAAAGCTCAGGCTTGAAATAATACAGAAAAAACAACAACAAGACCTAATATTGCAATGACCAAATATTCAACAAGAATTGAAAGATGGAAATCCTGATGGATATGATGATGTACTAATCCCCAAGTCACATACGAAAGCGAAACGGCAATTGCTATAAAAAATTGAAATAGACGATCATAAGAAAATATATAAAATCCTATCAAGCCCGCACCGAAGATACCAAGTAACGGTAAGTAATGCTGAATATGTTTCAAGGATTGTTTATTTATAATATTTCTCATACCTTATTATAATATTTTTACAATATCTGTCCTGCCTTGGCTATCAAGATAACGGCAAAGATCATCCCTAAAAATGCAATGTGAGCAAAAGTCCTGCCACCAACTCTTGGTAACTTTTTCTTGGCAACTACTATCCCATCAACAGTAAAAACCCCTAAAAGAATCGTTATGGTAAATACCGAAAGAGACTTGGTCGACTCAAAGGGGGAAATGGTCAAATTAGAAAGGATCCCTGAACCACTTCCTACATTCCCCGCGGGTAACTGTTCAGCAACCTGAACAGCCTCGGCAACAGGAGTTATCTCAGGCAAAGGTGTTGCAGTTGGTTGCATGGCTGGTTGCTGCTGCCCTTCAGACTCCAACGCAGGCTCAGGAGGACTTGTAGTATCCGTTCTTGCTTGCGCGATTGGAACTCCGGCAGCCAGATCGACGACGGGCGCTCCAAAAAGCTGCACTATAATTGTAGTATCTACTCCATTTAAATCCCCCTCAACCACAGCAATTCCAATTTGTGAATATTTGCCGGACAGCAAATTATCACGATGTGAAGGAGAAGCCATCCATGCTTCGACCGCAGATTCTGGGTTGGAAAAGTCCCTTGCCAGATTTTCACCTGCATATTTATAGTTATAGCCGCTGTCTATAAAAAAATACCAAGGTTCGGTCCCGTCAGGCGCAACGTGTGCCCAATAATTATTTGCAAGCATATGTTCACCCTTTTTTCTTGCAGCCGCTTCGAGAGTGGGACTTACTTCCAACTGGCCGGCACCTACCTCTTGTCTTTTAATGTTTGTCAGTCTTACTACCTCAGCAGGAGGAATATTAGCAGCATACCCCAAGATATCAACACCCAACTGCGGTGCTAACTGCAAAACCAACTGATACGAAAGAAGCAGGAAACTTAAAAATAATAGAACCGGGGTATGAAGCAGTCTCGGTTTATGATCGTTCGTATGAACTGGATAGAAATAATGCAATAA
>JAFGPD010000049.1 GCA_016926185.1 Candidatus Woesebacteria bacterium
TAACAAGATCGTTCCATACCTCAACACATTTTGGAATATCTGCAGTAATAACAATGGAAATAGGTTTAATTTCTTTGTATCTTTTCCTGTTTTCGCTATGGTTTTTCCAGATTTCTTGGAAACCCTTCATTTTCTTCTCATCGCCAGTTTCAATTAAATACTCCACTGATTTAATAACCTTCTCTTCCATTCCATCTTTTAATGCATATCTATAAACAACATCGGTGAAATAATCCTGTTTAGTGTATGGTGTACCAGTTAAATTAACTATAAAAAAAAAGCTATACTCAGGGTTTATTAAAAATTTCTTCCATTCTTTAAATGCTTTATCTTCACCTGAACCAGTTACTTTGTTGAATACATGATGTGCTTCATCATTCAAAACCAATGTTCTTTTGCCCTTATTGTGCAAACTGTCATAAACAGATGATCCGGTATTTTTATAAACCGCATGAATGTTTTCTACACAAATATCACCCTTTTTGATCGTCCTTGTTGCATTGACAATTCTTGGATTTGCAATCGCAGAGTTAATAGGAAGAAGTTTTTTTAAAACCTTATTCCCTGCAAGCGAGATAAACTTTTCAGTCAAACCATCTTCTATTGTTCTTGAGGGACATAACACCAAAACTTGATCCACAACACCTTCTGCAAGCATGATCTGGGCAATGGCATATATTACATAGCTTTTACCTGTTCCTGTAGCCAAATCAATCGAACACGACTTTTGATCTGGTAACTGCAGATGTTCGAAATATTTTTTTATCGAGTCAAACCTTTGTTGAAGTTTTTCATTATGTTGGAAATTTTCCTCGGCCAAATCTTTGGTGTTGTTATATTCAGAATTTAATAAAAACTTTAGCACCTCATAAATAGCTTCTTTTTGGAAATAATACTCTTCACTACACAACGCTGATAAATATGCCTCATATTTTTCCAATCGATCAACAAGTGTCTGATCCGCCTTAACCGATAAAACAAAATCGCTATTTTTAAATGATAGACCACTCATATTATTTTTTCTTAAAATCCTTTAGGGTTAACACCTTCTTTTTCTCATTGCCATAAACATCTAAATAAATAACCATCATTTGCCCCTTTAATTTACTGCTATCAAATCGCACCTCATAATCTGGTTTGATTTGATCTGCATAAAACACTTCATCAAGATCAAACACCTTTCGATCATAGTCATAATCAACCATTACCATTGATAATGTTTCATAATTCTCAAATTCTTCTGGGCTTTTGGTAAGTGTCCTGCTTTTGAATTTGTTTATCTTTATGACACATTCCTTTATCTTCATGTTCAAAAGAGTGGCTTCTTTGGGTTTTGATATCTTCAACTCGGTCTCAACTTCAGGAACCTGGATAAAATCAAATCCAACTGCGTCAATGGTGTCATTTACATCTTGTTCACTGGCTGGTTGTTTTAATGTTTTACCGCCACGCTTAATAAGTTCAGTGATAACGGACTGAGGAACACGGAGAGTTTTGTAAGTAGTGTCATCAAGTTTTACTTCATCTTCAAAAAATGCAAAAGCATTAGTTGGGGCAATAATATAAAACACCTCACCACCTTTGCCAGAAATAGCTTCATGAAGACTTTTTACAAAATCAATATCAAGTTTGGCACGCTTGTCTGTTGTGTGATTCCACAAATAAGCATTGTCGTTGCCAATATATCCGTCAATCTCAATACCTCTAACCTTATGTACTTCTTCACGAACCTGAAATAGCTTCAAAACAAAATCTCGATAATGTTCAAAATCCAAATCTTTAATCGCTTGCCAGTCATACAAGCCAGCATTGTATAGAGTAAAGGATTTCGCCGTTAAAGACTTTCCTTTGTTGCCAATCTCTTTTTTGAGATTAAGCATCCTTTTTTGCATTGTATATATTGCTAATTTTCCACAATCAATACCAATCCATTTTCTTTTAAGTTTTTCAGCAACTGCCAATGTCGTACCAGAACCTGCAAATGCGTCAAGAACGAGTTCGCCTTCTTTAGTGCATCCTGCAATAACTCGTTGTAAAAGTTTTTCTGGTTTTTGTGTCGGATAGTTGGTTAATTCAGTTTCTTTAGATTGTGCAGATCTACCTGTAATTTGTGGAATATCTGTCCACCAATCAAATGGCACTTTGCCTTCATCCTCATAGTATCTATATAATTTTTTCTTTCCTGGACCGTATATTTCTTTGTATTTACGGCCGTCTTTGTCAATCTTTGTAAAAGAACTCGACGATTTTTCTGATACTAATTCATAAGGGACTTTAATATTGTCTGGATAAAAATTCATTTTTTGAGAACGAGAATAAACATATATAGTATCGTGTTTATTTGGATAACTATCCTCTGGTCTTCCACCTTGTGTATAACACCAAATAATTTCGTTTTTAAATCGAGATTCTAGAAACACCTCATCCATAAGAAGTTTTAAATGATGACCTTTCTTTTGATCCATATGCATAAAAATAACACCATCATTTGATAAAATTTCCCTTAGTAATACAAGTCTTTTTCTAACAAACTCTAAAAATTTTGCACCCACAACTCTATCTTTATATGCCTTCTCCTCATCTTTCATAAAATCTTGTTTAGTTGCAAAAGGCGGATCTATATAAACAAGTTTTATTTTTCCCTTTATGTTGGGATCTTCATATAGATTTTTTAACGCCATCAAGTTGTCACCAAAAATCAGCTTGTTTGTCCAACCATCTGGGTACTTGTTGTCACTGTTGAAAGTTCTTACTTCCTGAAGGGGTGCTGATAAAGTGTCAGCTATTATGTCTTCTTCTCTTGCTTTTCCGTCATATGTAAGTTCATATTCTTTTTGTACTTCTTCTTTTTTGCAGAAAATGTCATGATATTTAGCAGGGATTTCTTTGCCTTCTTTAAGTATTTTTATTAAATTCTCAAGATCTTTATTCGATAAATTATTCATTTTTTTACTCATATACCGTTATTTTACCACTAAATTTATTGTGGATCTTGATTAGGAATAGTAGTTAGCAGTTAGGTTCAGAAAATAACTTTTTCTTTTAGTAGGGGGGGAAGAATGTAGAATAAACTACCACGGATTAAGCAAAGCTTGAGATTTCATCTAAAAGTCCATGGTATTTTGTCGACAAGTATAGATTCTGCTACATCTCCAGACTGAAGTCTGGAGTTTTAAGCAAGGTATTCAATAAACTATGGGTAATAAGATAAAGTGGCAATCGGTTACCGTTAAGTTCCCGAAAAAGCTTTATCTGTATGCTATTTGGACAAAGAGTGAAAGCTTGATGATATATACCACCAATGTCCTGCACAAAAGTTTCGCGGAAATGTTAAAGGATGCGAAAAAGACAGTTAAGTATTATCAGGAAAACTCAACAAATGAAGAGACTGTTATCTCTGCCATTCTAGTCATGCCGGTCAGTTTCGTAAAAAATTATCCGCTTAAGAAAAGTCTTTGGAGGGAGCCAAAGTTGCGGTTGGATAAATTCGATAGACTACTCGAGTTTATCAAAGCGATAGAAAAGCCACATTTCTATCATCTATGTGTCACTCCTTCTTTCGGTGAAATTAAAAAAGGCAAAAAGAGAGTAATCAGCTTCGGAGCACCCTTTCCGATCCATAAGTCTAGTGAGAAAAATATTGACGATTTGATGAAAGCTTCTGATTTTCCAGTAACACCGGAGGCAAAAAACTGCGCCATTTATAAGTTCGATAGGGTCTACGGATATGATCTGGAGAGCGGTGAAATCGTAGACAGAGAAGTTAAAGAAACGCAACTTATGAATTAATTATTAAATTATTGGGATTTATTATGCTTGCACGGACGGTCCTTGCAAGCATAAGCTAAATGTTCCAGATCCTCTGACTTCATAGAAAAAGTGGTTAAGACATTTTATAAAAAGTAGGTGAAGACAACCGTTTTCTAGCATTAATAACAAATGAAGAATAAAAAAAGCTTAATAAAATAGAATTTAATGGAATATATTTTGTTCTAAGTAAAAGATAAAATGCGGGGGTTAGTAAAACTGCCAAGATGATATCAGTTTTGTCCGCCTGCTCATCCGTCATCTGCATACCTAATTCATCTGAACGTTTGAATAACTTTAGCATCATAAGTGAAAAGCTGGAACGAATAAGGATAAATAAGATAATAATACGATTAATTAGATTAAAATACCCAACTACTCCGGTAGAATTTATTTTTGTCACTGGTAATTGATCCGTAGCTGAAAACAGAGACAAAAATCCAACTATAAAGTAAAAAGTAACGGCAATCCCATTTTTTCTCCATTGCATGATCTTATCTTTGGTTAGCAGGTTTTTAACAACAACAAATATCCAAAAAATGAAAAATGCTAAAAGAATTATAAATCTTGGCTCGAAATCAATAAATAGCTCATTTTCTAATGCACCGACAACATCGTTTCTAAATTCGTAAATAAATGAAGCAAAAGAGATCATCAAAATTCCAGCATCGATTTCGCAAAATGGAGGATAAAGAATGTTCATAACCTTTTTGGGAAAATTATCCATCTAATAAATTTTACTTCCCTACAGGATGTTTTTCCATAATATGGAAATTATTAACTCTTATTCTCAACTTTATTATTGAATAATTAGAGTACCGGGTCATTTGCATTCCTCGCAATGAAAAAAACTAAATGTATCGGAAGTTCATACATTAATAGTTGATGAATGATAGTTTATGGTTGAAGAAGATCATGAGAGGACTTTTGCTTTAAATTGATTGAATTCTTTTCTCGAAACAGTATCAGAATAATCCGATTTTAGACCTTCAAATTGATCATCCAACTTATCAATTTTTACAGAATTTAACTGAATTGCAGTTTTATTCTCTTTGATTTGTTCAGAATTTCTATCAATTTTCTTTTCCAGCTTATCGAATCTTCTGCCAATCTTTTCAAATTCGGGCTTGAGCAAGTCCTTATAAAAACGAGTCAGAAGCTCCAAAGTTACTGGTGTATCTCCATTATTTTTCTTTTTCTTCGCCATGTTCTTATTAAACCAAGTGAAAACTTTCCGGTCAATATCGTGTATAACTTACCCACTTTTCGGAATACTGGAGTTGATAAACTGTATAGGCGACATATAGCCCAAGGCATAATGTGGCCTTTTGTAA
>JAFGPD010000050.1 GCA_016926185.1 Candidatus Woesebacteria bacterium
AAGAGGTTGCTTGCCATCAGACAATGGTATAAACCGCAGTGTCGGCTCGTTTCGCATGATCTGTGCCCAGCGGATATAAATAGCTTCATCCCCAAAAATAGGAAGTTCGTTGAGATTATAAATTCTCAGAAATATCGCCAAAAGCAGTATAAAAATCCCTGAGATCATAAATACACCTCTTTTTTTTAATAATTTACCCATAGCTTAATCGTAGTAACCGTTAATTTCATTTAATTTAACACGAAGTATCTGCATAAACATTTCTTTAGACTCCCTAAGATATCTGCTTATATTACCTCCTTTGCTTCCGCTTTTATCTTCGTCGTTCCATTTCACCTTTACCTCTTTTATTTTACATCCCATCTTTTTAAGGATCTGTAAAAGCTCCACATCATAGGAAGTAACTTTCCAGCCTTTCACTTTTTGCCTTCTTTTAAAAAATTCCAATTTGGGAAATGCTTTTTTAAGTTTAATGGACTCAAACAATTTAAATCCGCACTGAGTATCGTTTATTTCCGGAAGTATCAGCGCCTTTCTGATACCCATAAACACAACCGCCCCCAGTCTCCGATAGATTGGAAAATTCTTCCTCTGAACACCTCTGGAACCTATCACAACATCAAAATCCTTACTAATATAGGTGGTCAACTTATCAATCTGGTCAATTGGTGTTGACTGATCCATGTCGGTAAATAAAATAAACTCAGCGTTTGCATTTTTAATTCCGTACAAAAGTGCAGATGGTTTACCACCATGGGGATTTTTTAAAAGTTTGAAATTCTTCCAATCCTTAATTTGCTGGGTAATTAGATCACTGCTGTTATCAGTACTCCCATCATCTGAGACAATAACTTCATATAAATAATTTTGTTTTTTCAGATAATCATGTACGGATGAAAGTGTTCCGTTTTTGATATTTTGCTCTTCGTTGTAGCAGGGAATAATTACTGATAGATAAGGCTTTTTCATATTTAAATAGGCATACCCCACATAGGCTCACTTACGTTGACATTATCACCTTCGCAGGATTTTCCTATACCTTCTGTATTATAACTCGAATAATCGGGATAAATAAGCCCAATAGCACCTGCAGTTTCGTCAACAGCAATATCATCCCTGAGCGGATATACTATTGTGTATACAGGAGCCAAGGATGAAGGTTTTTTAATTTTTATCTTTTCCAGCCATAAAAAGTATCTATACCCAAGATCGTAACCCGGACCCGTTATGTAAGATATTGCAACGCAGGGATAATTATTTGATCGTGCATCCTCATTCACTATTTTTACGATCTGCTTTCTCTCTATATAGCCGCTTCTATTAATAGTATGGGTAAAAAGCCTGTTGACGTTCAGAAAAACAAAAACACCTATTATTACAAATCCTAACAACCTAATCTTTTTGATCTTCATAAGCTGATATAAACCAACAGATAATATAACTAGCCATACGATCATCATTCCGTTGAGGTAATACTCAGATACTATCTTAGAGTAAGTTGAGAAAAACACCTGATAAATTGTGAGCCAGCCCAAAAAAATCAAATTGTGTCTTTTATCTATTTTTTTGTAAAAAGTTAATAAACCCGAAATAAGTAAAAACAAAATAGGCAACAAAATCTGTGGAAGATTAAACGTATTGCCATAAAGAAAACCGCGCAAATTCACCGATGCAAGGCTGTAAACTCTTTGGAATTTTGCCCAACCGGTAACTACAGCAGCCTGATCTGTTGTTAATGCAGTTATGAAAGCTCTAACCTGCTGAAAATTATGTCGCAGCTCAAAAACAATAAGCGGTAATGAAGAGATCCCTAAAACTATCAGCCCACGAAACATCGCATCAAAATCAGGTTTTTTCTTTGACAGAAACTCTGCCAAAAATACCAAAGGCAAAAGTAGTATCAGTGCAAAATTAAGATGCCAAATTAGAGCGATCAAAACCCCTAAAAGCAAATACCCCTGTTTTTTGTAACCCTGAAGGACCAGGTAAAGAGTATAAAAAAACCAAACCGTCCAAGTAATCACCGGCATGGTCGGAACAACTTCACGATCGTTAAAAACCATATAATAAGAAGTTGCATATAGTAAGCTAGCTATTAATCCGATATTTTTCTCATAAACTCGACTCAGTACATGATAAACACTCCAAATACTAAAAAGCCCCAATAAAGTTATCAAGATCACTCCGCCAATTGGATCAAAACCGGTTAAAAAATAAAAAGGTATCAGAAGATAGTAATAAAGCGGTCCTATATATATCCCGGCAGTTGATGTTTCCTGCCCGATAAGTCTTACGTGTCTATTAAAGACAACATCTCTCACAAACCAGCCAGCTAAGTCTTGATCATGTCCGTACAAAAATAGCTCATCATATTTATAGACCCGCAAGAATAATCCAACAATTAGTATTAACAAGAAATACTTATGTTTTATGATACTTTTTATTATTTTTCTCATTTTTATAGTTTATCTCTAAACTGGATCTTATTACCGTACAAGACGACTTCATCAACTACTTTAGTGTGTGTGTTTTGATTGCTTATTTCCTGATCAATTATTGGCTTTGCTAAAAGTGTATCAATGTTTGATTCTATCAAAAGTATATGAACCTTTTCAGGTTCTTGAGCTATTTCTAAAATATCCTCACCAGGATAACCATTTGCATGATAACCATACCACTTTGGTATTCGTTTTGAGTTATTGCGAGAATAAATTTCAAAAACACTAGCCCAAACAGTTCTAACCCCATAGGGAGTGCCAATACTAACAAATGTAAAGTCTCGGCCGTCAGTATAGGTATAAATTCTATCAAGGATCTGCTCTTTGTGAGACAAAGTGCTACTTTCCTGAATGAAACCAAAGTGATCCAAAGGACGATTGTCAATAACAAACTTTTTATAATTATTAAACTGAAGAATAACTATCAAACCAATTACAAGATAGGCAGTAAATTTCGACCTTTCAAAAAGTTTGGTTATCAGTAAAGAGAGAAGAAGTATCAGTAAAACTGCTATCTCCATATCTAAAAAAGGATTATTGACAAGACTTAAAAAAAATAGGCTCAAATGAGATAAAAGTATAGTTAAAATAAAAGTTAATAGAGTATTTCTTTTTATAGATGATAAGTTACTTAAAAATAACTTATAAAAACAAAGTGCCAAAACGAAAAGTACGCTATAAGCCATTAAATAATTAACTCCCCCAACGACCTGAGCTATAGTAAGACCGATATGCTCTAAATAAATGTTTAATATTACGTTTAGATCACTACCGACTGAAGGGTTCAATAAGATATCACCAATAAAGCTTAACCCACGAAATTTAAACCTCAACTCCGATACCAAAAGCGGAAAGATACCAGTGGCTCCACCAACCCCATATAAAAATATTTGCTTAATACTTTTCTTATTTGCTATCAAAAACAAAAATATTATCCCTGCAAGTGACAGCAAGAAAAGCTCTCCCTGAGAGGCAAGTCCTACACTAATACCAAGTAAATAATAATTTAATTTTGAATCGGTCTTAGATAAAACTTGATAATAAAAAAAGTATGTCCAGGCCAAAAAGGGGATTGCTACGGAAACGTTACTGATCCATCTCGCATATTCAATAAACTGATAACTAATCGAGAAAATTAATATAGTTAACAATATTGAAAGTTTATTTTTTGTGATTTTATAGGCAAGAAGCGACAGTGGGATAATTGATGAGTAAGTTAATAAGGTCATTACTAAAACAGCCAAACCAACCTCCCCTTTGGATATATAAAGAAAGGGTCCAATTAAATAGTAAAAAAGCGGACCGTGGAAAAGTCCATAAATTTCTGTCTGGGGACCTATCAGCTTAACATCCAAATTGGCAATCATCTCTCTCATGACAAAACTGTCCCTTGCCTGATCATAGCTCCAAATGATCTCGTGTGTATCCGGCAGCAATCTCAGCATCAAGCCCAATACGATTGTGGCTAACAGAAATATAAAAAATTTATCTGTTTTAATACTTTTTAAATATTTAATTAAGGTTTTCATCTACCAATTTATATAGATCGATCTGCCCATTTACTTTGCACGTTTGGACAACTTTTTTACCCTGAGTGACATCATTAAACCATCTATCATAAAGCTCCCACCTTTCGTCTTCCTCTACTATTAACATTGTGAAACTCGGTTGAACATTATCCCCTTTAAGTTTTTTAGTGATCATGTATGGGGGAACATTCGGAGCATAAGCATAATCAACCGGAAACCTTTTTCCTTCAGAGGCCGAAAGATATTGGTAAATGAATTGATAAGTATAATCATAAAGCTCAGGCACATAATGATAAGAAGAAAATGCTTCCCCCACACTAAGACCGTATACTTCCCTGACAGCTTTTAATTTGGGTTCAAAAAGGATCCTGCTTTCTTTTGATAAATTATTATAATTTATTAACATTGTCCGAAGATGAAAGATTGATATCCCCACAAAAATGAATACTACAAAAGTCTTTACAGCTTTCGGATAAGTTTTTATAAGTTTAGAAAACAGAAATATCCAAAGGGGTGTATATGCAATCAAATAATAGAATTTGACAGGTAAAATAAGGTGTAAAATCATTGACCCCAATATTATTTGGATTATAACTTTTACAGATTTTTCTTTTCGAAACGTATCGAATCTTTTGATCGTTATGTACACAAATACTAAGATAAATATTGCCGGCAATATTTTGTTTGCAGATAAAGGATAAGGGGTTATACTTCCTATAAAATTGTTTGAATAATATTTTAATACTTCCAACACTCTTCCCAAGCCCTTAACGTTTTGTCCAATTTCCGCTGCTTCAGAACCGAAATTTCTGATAAATCTATAAACTGATCTTGTTTGCAAGAAATCATGCCTAAATTCAAAAATAAGTTGAGGCATAAAACCAAGCAAAAAACCGACTATCATTAATACAGCTTGCTTTTTGCTCGGTACGATCATGTTTAGCAAAAGTATTACCGGAACAAGAACAACAAAAAGTACTCCTATTGCAATCTGTGCATGAAACATTGTCGAGACCGAAATGGCGAGAAGCATTAAAAGAAGCGTGCTGGGTTTTTTTTTATTAAGTTTGGTGAAAATTATATAAACCCAAGTAACCGGGAAAAATGTCAGATACGGATACCAGGCAGTCTGCATTATTGTGATTACCGACAATGAAACCGTCATCATAAACGCTTCAAATTTCCCAATGTATCGCCACACCAGCCACAAAGTAATAATGCCAACAAGATTGACCGTTAAAACGCTTGCTATTGGATGAAAATTCAAAATAAGATTAAGCGGAAAAAATATGTAATACCAAAGCGGCCCATTATAAAGCCCTTCCATACTTGTAACAGCACCCAAAAGAGCTGGTTTTCTAAAGGTCCACATTTGCATTATGGCAAGGCTGTCCTTTGCGTTGTCGTAATTAAAGGGAAATTTATCCATCCAAATCGGCAGAAGCCTCAAAATCAAAAACCACAAGCCCAAAAATAAAAAACCTTTATCCACATTAAGTTCTTTTATTCTTAAACTCCTAAATTTACTTTTCATAACCTCTCCCTTTTTTGGACAGTAATACCTCCAAAACTCTCTTGTTTAACTACTTTACCAATTCCCTTTTGTCTTTCAAGCCATGCTTCCAATCTTTCCGGATGTGGCGGATCAGCTTCATAGAGAGTATATAAATCGCTTACAAGCTCATCACTCATGCCACAAGCACTGTCACTACAACGCTGATTTGCCTGCCACAGAAAAAGATATTTATATGAATGAGATATAACCGGAGGGACGTAAAAGTCTGTATTAAATTTACCGAGCTCAAGTGCGTCTTCAAAAACCCAATTGACCGCATCCATTTGATTTCTGAAGGTGATATCAATAGGCCCCATTCTCTCGTCAATAAGAATTTTCCGAATGACACTGCCGTTTACAATTAGGAATAATGAAATGATGACAATAGTAGCTAACTTTCCCAGCTTACTTTTGAATAATTCTCCCAATATTATTGATAAAAATAAAAGATAGGGCATAAAATAACCGCTCATATAATATCCATACAAAACAGCGTAATTGCCGCGAAAGTATGTATATCCTACAACAGGGGTTATTATAAATATGCAAAAAAGCGGTAGTATTCCCTTTCTGAATTTCTTTGCAAAAAATATCGTAAAAACCATCAGTGATA
Source organism: Candidatus Woesebacteria bacterium (assembly GCA_016926185.1). Taxonomy (GTDB): domain Bacteria; phylum Patescibacteriota; class Microgenomatia; order UBA8517; family UBA8517; genus JAFGPD01. The sequence continues at coordinate 6,196 of JAFGPD010000050.1, forward strand.
TCAATATAACTGTAGCTACCATTTGTCTTTCCGGAATAAATATATTTGTTGCAAGTCCCCAAAAATACTTTGACCTTTCCTCTATCAAAAATTTTGTGATTCCAAAACCTTTCTCCTCAACAAAATGACTACCAAAATTATTAAACAAAATGTTGTCGTTACGAAAGTTAAATATTAACTGCGGTACTAAGGTTAGAAAAAATGCAATAAACGAAAGCATTAGTATTTTTAAATTTGGCAAAAACTTTCTCCATTTGTTTTCTTTCAAACCCCTTAAAAATAGATATACAAAAAAGACCAGAAATACAGGAATGTAAAAAACAGCACTCGCCGCTTCAAAATGAAGCGATACTCCTATGAAAAATGCTGCAACTACCCAAAATACATTTTTTTCACTTTTCTTCTTACTATCAAGAATCTCCCACATTGACCAAATTAATATTAGTGAGGTCAAAAGAATTGGATTGGGATTGCTGAGCCACCTGCTATGATTAAAAATATAAGAAGAAAATCCACCCAATATTGCTGCGATTATCCCTGCAGCATTAGAATGCATTTTCTTACCCAAAAAATACATCATGAAAACAGCAACCACAGAAAGAGTTACTAAAAAATAGGCAGGAATTAAAGGGTTCCCGCCACCTAAAAGATAAAAAGGTGCAATTAAATAATAATAAAAGGGGCCCAAAAATATTCCTTTAAGTCCAGTCACGGGTCCAATCAGGAAAAAATCGCCCTTATGCCAAAGATCCCAAATGACCAAAGCGTCCCTCCCCTGATCAAAATTAAACATCAAAAGATCATTTAATCGATAGATCCTTGTAAAAAATACCAATAAAAGTACACTTGATAAAATTAGGTATATATATCTATGTCCACCGACTTCTTTTTTGGTTTTTTTCTTCCAACTGACAATAATTTTTTTTATATACTCCATACCACAAATTTTACCATCTAAAACACCTATGACTAAAGAATGTGATTTAAAAATATTTATTGTTATTCCCTTTTCATTACCACTTGTCTTGAGATCTGTAAGACTTTTTTCAAAGCACTCTCAAAATCTGCTTCAACTTTTGCACCCGATGCATAAACATGTCCGCCTCCACCTAATCTTGTAGCAATTCTCGTAGTATCAAAACCCGTTCTTGATCTAAAACTGACAGATAATATTCCCTTCTCCTGCTCAATTGCGATAAAACCAAAATCAGTTCCATCTATGATTTGTGCAAAATTCGTTGCAGTAACTTCCTTTCCTCCAACCGGTTTTCCATATTTTTGATAAATATCATATGGCACTGCAGACCATATAAACCGGCGTTTTTTATCAATTTGCATTCTTGTTAGCACCTCACCCCAAAACTTAATCATATTAAAATTTTCATTTCTGTAAATATAGTGGATTGCTTTATTTTTATCAGCTCCCAAATCAATAAGTTCTTGTGCTGTTTTGAATGTTCTTGAATTAGCACTGGGAAAACGAAATGCACCTGTATCTCCAATAATTCCAGCCATCAACGCATCAGCAGCTATTTTATTTAACTCAATACCCCAGTCTTTATATATCCAATAAAGAATTTCACAACAGGAACTGGATCCAGAATCGATCAAATTTATTGTCCCATATCCTTTATTTGATTTATGATGGTCAATTACAATTACTGTAATGTCTGGAATTGATATATCTTTATCATCTGTAGCCATTTCCCAAGTAGAGGTATCTAAAGTTATTAGTAGATCGTATTTAGAAAAATCAATATTTTTAAAGTTAATTGTTTCAATCTTTTCAAAATCTTTAAGGTAATGGACATATTTCTCTATCTCATCAGATGGACACACTATACGTACTTTTTTACCCATTCTTTCAAGTACATTTTTCATAGATATTGCGCTTCCCACTGAATCGGGATCAGGAGATCTGTGGCAGTTGACTAATATTTTAGTTGCTTTATTAATCTTTTTGAAAATTAATGATGATTTTTTGTAATTCATTCTGAATGTACTAATTTATATAAAGTTACACCTGAAACTTCCCATTCCTGATCGACAGCACTCCACCCAAAGTTCGCAATTTCAGTCTTTGGATTGTGTGTCGGATCACATTCAGATCTATCTTCAAGTTCACAGATAACAAAAAGTTGGTCAGTTATTGTTACATCAGATTTTTGCGGGTCAATCATCACAATAGGTGCATTCCACCTTTCCAAGAAATATTGATAAGCTCCTTCATAATTTCTTTCAGCAATAACTGCAATGTTAAATTTCTGTGCACCCGACTCTTCAATAATCTTTTGAGATACATTACGACTTCTTTGCAGTTGCTTGTTAGGAGGATACTTCATAGGATTTTCTTTCAGATTGGAAATTGTCAACAATAAACCAACAATGAGTAATAAGTAGTAAAGATATTTCTTTTTCTTAAATTCTTCAACTGCTCCTCCAAAAATCAAAAATGGTGCTGCATAAATAATTCCGTAATAATGATCATAGATCTCCTGCTTATATAAACCAAAACCTACCATCGCAGTAAAAACCCAAACTGAAATCAGTAAAAAAGCAGCAGGTTTTTTATCAAGCTGTCCTCTAGTAACCTTTTTTAACCCCTTTTCATAAATAAAATATTTAACCAAAACATAAATCATTAAAATTAACACAACGTACGAGATCACCTTCGCAAGTGTCAGGTCGAAACCTGTGAATACTCTTTCCAGAAATTCTTCCCAGATGGGCTGGATTTTGGGAAGAGCTTTCCAGGGAAGGGCTGATACTGTAGTTTGTCTTTGTGTAAAAAAAACTTTCACCGCTTCCATATTTCTCCAACCATGACGAGCATCAAAGATCAATAAAGGACTCATAAGCAGTGAAAAGACCACTACTGAGTATGTTGTATTTCGCATAAACAATTTAGCGTTTTTACTTTTCCTGGATCTTATAAAAGCAAGTGACCAAAACACTGCAATAGTCGGTGCTAATAAAAGACCAAGATAATGTGACTGGAGAACAAAAGCCATTGATACCCCTATGACTATCAGCCATTTATAACCACTGCTTAATGCTTGTCCTTCCGTAGCTTTAGCGTAGGGGGACCAAAAGTTCCACACAGCATAGATGGTTAGAAGAGCAAAAAATGGCATGATATTGGGATTCCAGGAAGATCGGGAGTAAATAATTACAGTCGGTGATATTGCATAGAGAAAAGCTGCAAATAGTGCTCCTAATGCAAGGGACGAACCCTTGTAAAACCACTCTCGGGCTATGTACCAAATAAAAAATATTGTAGCAACACCTAATAAAGCTATCATTACTGCTGGCCCAACTGGAGAAAGGTTGAACAAAAGCAAAAATGGCGCCATCAGGTAGTAGTACAAAGGCCCAAGATACATATTCCCAATGGAGGTTCCCGGCCCAATGAGCATGATGTCTCCATCAACTAAAAATCTTCTTACTATAATTGCATCTCTGCCTTCGTCCCCCAAAAATGTCATATATTCCGAAATACGAAAAAGTCTCAAGAAACCACCAACTATAAGAATAAATAAAAGCAAAATGAACTCAGTACGGTTTTCTGCAATCCACTTTTTAATACTGCTAATAAAAGATTTTAAATCATTGAGGTTTATTTTACTCATCTTAATTGCTGCCACAGTTTAAGAAGATCTTTAAAACTTTTATATATTACTTTTATATCGGCACCTGTCTGATGTCCCACATCACGAGGATAATGGTGAACACCAACCTGCTTTATTATATAACCTTGCTTTTTCGCTTTTGCTAAAAGCTCGGGTGAGATCATTCCACCACGTGTAGACTCAAGGTGTGAGATATTTTCAATGACTTCCCTTTTGACTAGCTTAAAAGCACAATCTACATCCCGAACATTTATGCCCAATAAAATATTGGCAAGCATTGTCCATCCCCGACCAAATACTTTCCTTACAAAAGGATCTTGTCTTTCAATTCTGTAACCTATCACAATATCAGCTCTTTCTGTCTTCTTCCAAAGCTTAGTAATTTCTGAGAAATCAAACTGGCCATCACCATCAACTGTCGTGACCCAGGTATATTTCGCATTATAAAAACCTGACTTTAACGCCTCACCATATCCTTTATTGGTTTTGTGGTTCACAACCTTTAATCTCTTGTCCGATTTTGCTAATTGCCTAGCAATTTTTAATGTATCATCACTAGATCCATCATTTATCATCAGTATTTCCCATTTGCTGGCTACTTTTTCAAGGACTTTTTTAGCCTTCATCACCGTTTTTTTAATATTGGCCTCCTCGTTATAAAAAGGGAAGAATACCGATATCTCTTTGATCATTTTTGATATCTTTTTGTTTGCCATGTTCAATGATTTTATCATGATATCAATATCTTTATAAAATCACAGCAGATAAAGCGTATAGTGTTTCTGAAATCCGGATTTAACTTTAAATTGTTTTTAACCACTAAAAGATATATCATTTTAGAAAATGAAGGATAAATTGCGAAATTTCACGCCGGTTTTACTATTTTCTTTACTGCCAACAATATTGGTCTGGATACCTTTTTACTTAAGACTCGACCAATTTTGGACGATACCGCTTCCCAAACAAGGGATGGAAACAATAGTAGCAAACTATGACGGACCTTTATTTTTAGTTGTTGCAAAAACGCTTTATAATCCGGAACTGATCAATCAGCAATTCCAATTTTCCCTGCCTGATATTTACTACTCAGCTCACTATCCACTTTTTCCTCTGCTGATCAGACTTGTCGGTCTTGTAATAAATTATCCTTACGCAATGCTGATCGTAACTTTAATATCATCAATTGTTGCGACCAATTATTTTAGAAAGCTTGTCAGTATGTATGTTGATAAAAAACATATCAACTGGATGCTTTTAGTTTTTTCAATCCTTCCGGCACGCTGGTTAATTGTTCGGAGTGTAGGTTCTGCTGAACCTCTTTTTATTGCATCAATAATTGCCTCTTTATATTATTTCGTGAATAAAAAGTATATCCCTGCGGCATTTTGGGGAGTGCTGGCACAGTTGACAAAATCACCTGGGATTCTGCTTTTCATTTCATACTTTTTTGCTGTTCTATTTCCTTCACTTAAAAACGTCGCTTTTTCTTCTTTAAGTGAATGGTTCAATAAATTAAACATTAGAAAAACATGGCCGATCATTTTAATACCAATATCACTTTTAGGATTATTTTATTTTTACGGAGTGAGATATGGTGATTTTTATGCCTACTTTAATTCAGGTGATAACATTCACCTTTTCTTTCCGCCATTTCAGATTTTCAACTATTCTGCTCCTTGGGTGGGAACATTCTGGCTGGAAGAGATAATCTTTGTTTATCTTATTGGATCACTAGGTTTTCTGAAATTAGTTGAGAAAAAATTGTATCCCTTCGCTTGGTTTGTTGGAATATATTTCTTTTCAATTCTTTTTGTATCCCACAGAGATATTATTCGCTATACCCTTCCTATTGTGCCATTCCTGCTAATTGGATGGTGTGATCTTATTTCCAAAAGGCATTTTAAGATCGCCTTTGCTGTGATAATTATCCCTGTATATTTATTTTCCCTTTCTTACATTTCCCAAAATGTAATGCCTATCTCCGATTGGGCACCATTTCTTTAAAAACAAAAAAAATAGTATATTAAATTAATTATTACAAAACTTTCTCAATAAATATCTAATCTAAATAATATCTTCATGAATAAAAAATTATCTAAAACGGAAAAGTTGAAAGATTTAAAAGAAAAACTGGATCATTATCAGAAAAAGCTAGACCACGAAATGAAAAGTTATAGAGGTGTAATTCATGAATCCGCAGCAAGTGAGATCAAACATTCAATGGTAATGGTCTATCAGAGTATGGTAATGGAACTCTAAAAAGAGATTCAAAACCTTCAAGACCAAGATTAACCTTGTCAATTTGAGAGTATTTGAGACAATTCTCATGCTCTAATCTTATATATGGGTTTTATTGAAGACTGGAGGCTTAGAAATCAAAGACTCCGTTTGGTAGGATTGGAGCAAGGCCGACGAAGTTTATCAGCAATACCCGTAAACATTGAAAATATAGGGGAAATCGTATCTTTCTCCACTGTTAGAAATCCACATTCAGAAAACGGAGGAAACCACTCAGAGAGGATAGCTTTGGTTCGACTCGGCGGAAATACTATTACAACAAGACTTGTTGGTTATAACGGAACAGATCCGGAAATTGGAAGTCGGGTGGAAAAAGTCACTCAAGAAGAAAATACCAAATATAAAGGGCGGACATTTAGACTTCTGGTTCCTGAAATTGTAGATTAGAGGAAAGCTGATAGTTTAATCTGGATTTTATATAAAGTGGGTTAGAAGTTAAATTTCTCTTTTTAAGCTCCAAATATTTTTTGTAACCCATTGCTCCGCTGATAATTCCGGCTCTATACTTTCTTGTTTTTGTATCCCCTCTTAGTATCGTTTCCAAAGACATAAATCTGTGATCGTAAAGCTTAAAACTCGAAAAACATTTCGCATTTGAAAGTCTTTTAGGAAGCACAATATGAAAAACTTCCACCCTGACATCAGCAATATCCAGAAACATAAAAGGTTTTGCAGATTCCGGGATGATGTCAGGCATTTTTTGCTCGATCGCATTTTCTGCAAAAACCTCCTGCTGCAATACACGCAGTATCGCATCTTTTCTTAGATCTCTTATCCTCGAAAAACCAATCGGTATTGTCAACGCACCGTATGTTTTTCCATACTTATCTCTTGGTGTTGATCTGTCACTTCCCAAAAGAACCTTTGTTTCATTATCATGCGGAGTTATTATCAAACCCGTCCCAACACGTCTTGTGATACCTTCCTTAATATAAGACAATACCCTGTACAAAGTTGCTGCCGAAGTTTTAAAGCTAGACGGCATTTTGGTATACAAACTATCAAATGGAATATTGGTTTGCGCTAATTGGTACAAAAAATCCAACGATTCATTAAGTTTACTGTTTGGGCCAGCAGCCTTTATAATTCCCCATTTATCAAGAATTCTATGATAATTCGCATACGAAATTGGGATATCAAAATTATTTTTTTTCAATACTTCATCAACACTGCCATATCTTAAGTACTGACCCACAAGAAATTCATTGAACTCCGATTCGTTCTTCCAACGAGGCTTTTTTCCCATGTTTTACAATTTTACACTATTTTTCTGTATATATATGATAATATAGGCCATAATGTCATCCAGAAAGATAGCTCAAATCGGAAATCCTGTGCTAAAAAGAAATAACAAATCCATCAGGGGATTGAAAACCGATAGTACAAAAAAACTTATCAAGGCGCTGCAAGATACACTACGTAAAAATGACTTGGCAGGAATCTCCGGACCGCAAATATCGAAAAATTACAAGATCTTCTTAACCGAGATAAGAGAATCAAACGCACAATCAAATCAAAAAGATCCGCTACGAGTATTTATCAATCCTGTCATAACCTACTACTCAAAAACTCAAAATATTATCTATGAAGGTTGTAGGAGTGTGGTCAACGGACAGCTTTTCGGACCTGTTAGGCGTTCAAACATAATAACGGTAGAGGCTTACGATGAAAACGGACAAAAGTATGAATTTAAATGCGATGGAATATTGGCGAGGACTATTCAGCACGAATATGATCATCTAAATGGAGTGTTATTTATCGAACTTGTCGAGGATTACTCAAAATTAATCAGTGAAGATCTTTACAAAAAAAAAGTTAAAAACTCAAAAAAACAACTAGAAGCTGCAAGGATCACACAAAAAAGCTATAAACTCCTAATCTAACTAAGAATTTTTCTTTTTACCCTTTAATTTCCATGCTTTCCAGATGACAACGTTATACATGAAATAGTTATAAGGAAGAACCAAGAACACAATTATGAAAGGCAGCGCAAGCTGACGATACTGTGAACCGAATAGGTGATCAGAAAACGACCCAAATATCGTCTGTATTAAAAGCGCTCCTATCGAAGTTAAGTTAAATTGAAGGAACTTTGAGATCCATTTCTTGAGACCTGTGATCTTTTGTTCTTTGAAGGTCCAAAGATTGTTAATGATGAAATTACTGATTATCGCAAGCTCGGTAGAGCCAGCCCAGGCAAGCCAGCCTGGAGCTTCTGCCTTTGTAAAAAGAAAAAGACCAGAAGCATTTACCAAATAACCTATAAACCCAACCGTTCCAAATTTAATGAACTTTTGCTTATCTTTTATGCCCAAAATAATGGCTGTTTTGAAAGTGGCAATCATTTCCTTTTTGTTAAATTTTGATTTCTCCTCTATTCTTGGAGCAAATTCCAAAGGCACTTCTTTTATTTTTTTAGCATTTTTTATTGACTGATACAAAAGGTCAACTTTGTAGGCAAATCTCTCAAGTTCTCTTAAGTTTTCCAGATCAATTTTATCCAATACTCCTTTCACTTTTGTCAATCTAAAACCAGTCGTAACATCATGAAGACTGAACTTTAGCCAAACCATACGAATAAAGAGATTTCCAAAATAGCTCATTGCCTTTCTTGAAGCACCCCATTCCTTCGGGATTGACCCGCCGGGAATGTAACGGCTGCCGACAACATAATCAGCACCATTAAGGTACGCATCAACCATGGGTTTAACAAATCTTGGTGGATGCTGACCATCCGCATCCATCTCCATTACTGCATCTGCTTGGAGTTTTTCAACCGCGTATTTCATTCCCCTAACATATGCCCAACCCAAGCCTTGCTTTTCGTGCTCAACCAAATGAAGATTCTCATACTTTCTCTGATAGTCTTTTACAATATCTCCTGTTCCGTCATCTTTGCCATCAGGACCAAAGTCATTCATAACAAGAAGGTGCATCTGAGCTTTTTCGATCTTTGGGAAAATGTTATCAAAAAGCTCAGGAATCATCTTTTTGATATTCACTGCCTCTTTGTAAGCAGGCATTATTATTACAACTTTATCCATTAGAATCATTTTATCTTATTGTGAAAACTAAAAACAAGAAGTATTTACTATTCATATCTAATTGCCTCAATTGGCGGAAGTTTTGCGGCACGTTTTGCCGGAAATACTCCAAAAAATACTCCAATTATTGTCGACACGCCCAATGCAAGACCCACTGATAATGCATTTATTCCCAATGGGAAAAATGGTCTAACGATCAAAACGATCAATAAAGATATTGCCAACCCAGATAGACCACCAATAAGTGACAGCAATATGCTTTCCGTAAGAAATTGATTTAATATATCTTCTTCAGTTGCCCCAACAGCGCGTCTGATTCCTACCTCATTTGTTCTTTCATTAACAGTTGCGTACATGATGTTCATTATTCCGATACCACCTACCAAAAGAGAGATCGATCCGATCGCAACCACAACTGCATTCAAAATGACAAAGATCTGGTCTAAGCTTTCCAACAGATCAGATGGTTCAAATATCCCAAATTCATCATCCTCATAGTCTTTAAGCAGTTCCTTTTCAATCTCTTCTTTTGCTGTCGAGACTTTACCACTATCCGTTACTCCAGTATAGATAGCAAAAAATTCCTTTTTGGGATTCAGCGATGAGTATGTTGTGGTATAAGGAACGAACAAAGCATTATCACGCTCAGGAACTCCCGTGTTTTTAACTACACCTTTGATCCTTATTCTTGTGTTCCTAAACTTAACATATCTCCCAACAGCATCAGCGGGCATATCATACAGATCCCTTGCCAATGTTTCACTCATATAACCAACCTTTGCAGCAGTAGAAACATCGGTTTTATCAAAGAATTCGCCCCTTATAAGTTCCAATGCAAAAAGTTGTCCGTAACTCTCAGAAGTTCCGATTATCGTTCCAGTTTTTTCCTCCTGTTTCGATTCGAACTTTAGATTAAATATGTATGCTGGTGCAACGTAATCAACTTCATCAATTCTTTCAAGGATCCTTACGTCACTTTCATGAAACCGTGTTGAGCTTGCAAGCGCTGAGAATCCTCCCCCACCTGCTCCCTCCCCTGGTATCACTACAATAATATTTGCACCCAAATTTTCAAACTGCGATGAGATGTAATTTTTCATTCCAATACCAACCGCGATCAGCATTATTACAGAAAGCACCCCCACTGTGATCCCAAGAGCTGTTAGAAAAGTTCTTATTTTATTCCTTTTAAAATCAGTAAGTGCACTTTTGATTGTTGTTTGAGGTGAATATTTCATGATTGATTCATTAAACAAATCTAACTATTTGGAACGTATTGCCTCAATAGGTGTTAGGTTGGCAGCTTTTTTTGCAGGAAAGACCCCAAAGGTAATTCCAATCAAACACGGAATTCCAAGAGATAAACTCACCGCTAGAATATTAATTTCTAACGGGAAAAATTGACTTACCAAAATAACAATTAAGCCTGCAATTGAAAGACCTGCAAGTCCTCCCAATAAAGATAGTATCGTGCTCTCTACAAGAAACTGAATTAAAATATTCTTTTCTGTCGCACCAATTGCACGTCTTATCCCCACCTCTTTTGTCCTTTCAGTAACAGTTGCGTACATAATATTCATTATCCCGATCCCGCCCACTATCAGCGATATCGAACCTATTGCGATCAAAACCGCATTAACTGCATTTAATATTTGCGAAAAGGCATCTAGAAACTTCGATGGCTCGATGACTTCAAACTCATCCTCTTCGTATCTTTTTAGCAATACTTCTTCAATTTCCTCTATCGATTCTTTGATCATTTCCTCATTTGATACTCCAATATAAAAGGCTAAGAATTCTTTATCAGGATTTAGGGTTAAGTATGTAGTTGTATATGGAACCATAATACTATTATCTTGTTCGGGATCTCCCATATTTTTTACAACTCCGACAACTCTTACTCTAAGAGACTTTGCATGAACAGTTTTTCCAATAGCACTTTCAACATCACCAAAAAGATCTTTTGACAGATCTTCAGCTATTACACATACTTTTGCACTTGATGCAACATCAGAACTATCAAAAAATTCTCCTGAAATGACTTCCAAATTGAATACCTCATCAAAATCTTCACTAACGCCTTGAACTGAAGCAGTCTTAGTAGTACCTCCAGCCTCCAAAGTCATACTTTCAATATGTCCAGGAACGACGTATCTGGCTGTGGACAATCTTTTTAAACTTCTGTAATCCCTATCATCAAATCTGATGGAACCCGCAAGTGAAGTAAACCCTTGTCCCAAGCTGCCTCCGCCGCCAAACCCTGAACCCGGGATTACCATAAGTAAATTAGTTCCCAGATCCTCAAACTGCTGTTTAAGGTAGTTTTTTAGACCGAGTCCAAGAGCAAGGAGCATGACAACAGACAAAACTCCGATCATTATCCCAAGTGATGTCAAAAAAGTCCTTATCTTATTTCTTTTAAAATCGGAAAAGGCTGTTTTAATTAAATGAATGACCCCATTTTGCATTTACTTTAATACTTGTCCACAATTAAACCATCTTTTATGTAAATCTGTCTTCTTGTTCTTCTTGCAACAGCTTTTTCGTGAGTTACTAATACTACTGTTACACCGAAGTCCTTGTTTAATCCTTCCATCAGGTCCAAGATCTCACTGCCGGTTTTACTATCCAAGTTGCCAGTAGGTTCATCCGCAAGGATTATTTTTGGATTCATAATTAATGCTCGTACCATCGCTACTCTTTGCTGCTGACCGCCAGAGATCTTATTGGGGAAAAAATGTTTCCTCTCGAGGATCCCAAATTTTTCTAAAAGATCCTCAGCTCGTTTTCGTGGATCAAAGTCCAACTGACCCTTTAAATAATGTGTCGGTAGAAGCACGTTCTCCAAAACTGTAAAACGATTGATCAGATTAAAAGATTGGAACACAAAACCGACAGTTCTATTTCTAATATGTGATAATTCTTCATCAGATAATTTTGAGACATCCTGATCGTCCAGAAATATTTTTCCGCTAGTTGGTTGTTCTAAAAGACCAATCAAGTACATTAATGTAGATTTCCCCGATCCGGAAGTGCCTAATATGCTGACATACTCTTTTGCTTTAATCTCTAGAGTTGCATTGCAAACTGCTTTCACCTCTTCCTCTCCTAGATAGTAAGATTTACATACGTTTTGAAGTTTGATCATGTTTTAAGATGCTAATATACAAATTAATACAAATGATACGAATAAATACTAATTAAGTGTTCCCTGCTAAATACTTTTAGGATTCATAATTTGCATCCATCCGTAGCATTCGCATGCATTAGTATATTAGTATCTCATCAATCGTGAATTACTATTCCTTCATTGATCTCACCACTGATAACCTCAATATAATCCTCACTTTCCAACCCTGTTTCAACATATACCTTATCTTCTCCTTTACCTAAGTAGAGATATTTACCATCTTTGTCAGAGTTGATGTAATTGAGTGGAATATACAAGGCATCCACTTTTTCTTCCAAGATGAATTTGGCATCCCCGGTCATTCCTATTTTGACCTTTGTTAGATCAAATTCCTTTCCAACAAACTTCACTTTAACCTCATACAACGTACCAATCTCTCCAGCTATTGGTGCAAGACCAACGAAATCCACCATTCCAACAAATTCCTCATCAGAAAAAGAATCAAGTACGATCACTACTTTTTGACCTTCATGAATATCAACTACCTCGGACTGGTCCGCAGCTACCTGGAAAAATATTGTATCGGGATCAACAATCTCCACTTGTGTTTCGCTGAAAAGGACATATTCTCCAGGAGTTGAATTAGCAATACTTGTGACAACACCTGCAAAAGGAGCTCTGAGTGTCGCCTCGGCAAGGGTATATTGTGCTTTGATATGAGAGAAAACAGTAACATCTTTGTTGGTTTCTGCAGCAGTTCTTGTTTCAATTTCAGAATAATCTTCAGTGTCTTGCTTATCTTTAAGATCATCATAAACCCTATCCAGTGTCGCAGCTTTTTGTCTTAAGTTTGCATCAGCAATTTTAAGATCTTGACTTATTGATGTTGTATCAAGCCGCATCAAAAAAGTATCTTCTTTAACACTCTCTCCCTCGCTAACACCCACCCAAGCCAGTTTTCCCGAATAAGGAAAACGCAGAGATGAATGTCTATCAGCCACAATTTCTCCGGTAAGGATCAACTCCTGCGCAATACTTCCGCGCTTTACTTCTGTGGTATCATAATCACCATTCTTTTTGACAATAAAAAATTGACGGATTGCTATTCCCACAATTACCACAATAATAATAGCAATCAGGCCTTTTCTTTTAAAAAGTCTTTTTACAGATCCAGTTTTTTCCTTTTTATCTTCCATTTGTACCACTATTCATTGTAACAAAAGTAAACAAAAAGGGTAATATCTATCACTTTTGTAGTCCCACTACGCAAAAGTTCCTTCCTTTGTCACCTTCTTTTGACCGGACATCTCTGTAGTGAGAGTAAAATCTTTCGTCTTCAAAAACGTCAATTTCTGAAAAATAAATATTTTCTTCATTTATCCTTGATCTAATAAGTTGACTGTAAATGTAGCCAGCCAGATCAACAGAGTAAATTCCTTTTCCTCTATCCTCAACAAAACCTCCCCATATCTTTTTTCTGCCTTCCGAAAAATTGTCCTTTAAATAGTTATCTTTGCCAATACAAGGTCCAATTCCAATTATTAGATCTTCCGGTCTCGTTCCATACGATCGCGACATTTTGTAAATAGTTTTGACAACTATCTTTTTATCTACACCTTTCCATCCTGCATGCACAAGTCCGACGGCATGTTTTTTGGGATCATAAATGATAACTGGAACACAGTCGGCAATAGTTAAAGCAAGAAAAGTATTTTTCTGATCTGTGATTACTGCATCTGCTTTTGGTGGATCGATCTCACCCAAAACAGTTTTCCCTAACCACTTTTCTTTTGCTTCAACGATATTATTGCCATGCTGTAACCACACTGTCATGACTCGATTAAAGTCAATTCCAATCTTTTTGAAGAATTTCTTTCTGTTATTTATTACATCACCGGCATCAACCTTTTCTTGATTAACAACAAGCGACATATTCCCATCTTTAACAGTTGAAAACGCATGAAATAATTCCTTGAGGTTATCAAGTGAAGAAATTTTGTACATATATGGTCAGTATACTATGCACGAAACAATGAGGATTTTGAATCAATACTTAAAAACAAATTTCCTTTTGAAGTCTAAACATAACTCAATCCGACCAAATACAGAAATATTAGTTACTTAAAGAAACTAATATTGTATGCACCAATCAAAGATCTAATAGATCTTATTGCTGATTTTCAGATCCGGAATCTGCAGACATACCTCTTGTTCCGGCCATTCGTTTGGCAAGACTTAATGCAGTTGAAACTGCCTTTTCTCCTGTTCGAACAAACGATCCATTACCCCCATTATCTCTCATTAATTCATAAACGTCTCCTCCATCAGGATCAACTTGAATAATTCTTTTTATTTCTAAACCTGGCATATCACCACCTCCAGTCAGTAGCAATAATCAGTTTAAAGATTCTTTCGATAAAAAAACTTCGGGATCTCCGAAGTCTTTAAACTGTAATTGCCGAAGCTGTTATATCACCAGTTTTTCAATAATAAAATATTAAGAGGTGTTTGAAATAGAAAGTTTGTGTGAAGATGTTTCTTAATTTGTTTGCATTTTAAATACGTAGAAAAAAGTTAATAAACCTGTGAAAGCTAGCTGTAAAAGTGGAGTTATACCAACCTTGAGCATCACAGGCATTTTTTTTGAATATTCCCAACGCCCTTTTTTAAGAGAGGATCTTTCCCAAATGTAAGCCAAAAATAAACTGACGATCAAAAAGAATACCAGCTGGTTAGTGTTCATTAAAATATTTGTGTTTTCAAAAAGTATTTTTGAAATCATATACAAAGTTGTTATGGTAATTGCATCACTAACAGAAGCTCTGACTATTAACTTTATATACTTTTTTAAAGGAGCATTTAAGCAAGTAGTATAAAGTTGACTATGCAATACCTCCCATACAAAGTTTATAAGAAAAGAAAATGTGAATATTCTAAGCATTAGTCTTATCATTGAACCGATCCATTATTTTGACGATCCCAGAATGATCATCTTTTTGCACTACAAAAAATGCAAAAATTCCTGTGAACACAAATAACCTTCTTGCAGTCATTACAATTCCATCTGAGCTTTTCATTCTTCACAAATTCTCTTATTCCTGACTTTTTAATATTTTCAAGATTTTTGATCATACTCATCCCGTATCTCTCTCGATACCTTTTATCAAGACTTTTGAGCCTTTTGCATGGATATTTATCACACTTACTCGAGCAGAAATTCATTCCCTTTTTTTTGAGGATTGGGCAATTCCTGATAATACACTTTCTGCAATACCGAGATATTGTTTCATCCATCAGTCTGCAGCCCGGACATCTATTTTTCTCTCGCAGATGACCAATACAAATCCCACAATTCATCCCGCAAGGTGCAATCAGTTTTGTAGTTATTGCAGCTTTCACTTTGATACCTGGTAACTAATTAAATATCTTTACGATCTATTAATATTGCAGACGTGTATTTTGAATTATTCATAAACTTATAAAACTTATAGATCAATTCTTTCTCTTTCTCATTGCAACCGAAGAGAATTTTGATCTCGGAGTCCTTTTTTAATCTGTCAATATTGCAAACGATCGCATCAACAGCTTTTTTCTTTTTTGTCCTCACCCAAACATCTATCCCTCCCCCATCCATAGAGCTGGTGTTTTCTAAATAACCATAATCGACAGGATAGATCATATCTGGAAATCTCGGATGAGCAGAGTTTTTCGGTCTATCAACGACAATTTTCGACTCATCAACAAGCTCCTCTATCCCCTCCCAAAACTCTTTGGCAAATTTCTTCAATTCTTTTTCATCCATTATTATTAACCCTGAAAAAATAATATGAAGTTGTGTTCTTTCTACAGTATTTACCCGCTTTATACACAAGCCTTCAATAATATTTTTTTATATCAGATAAATACTCTATAAGGTCATTATCAAACTTATAATCCCACGTAATTTCTTCTCCTGCTTCAATATCTCTGATTGCCCGAAAGATCATGTTTGTTTCTTTTTGATCATTTTCATAGTCAATTTCGGAATTGGGACTAGAACTATGATTATACAAAGAACCATATCCCAACATAATACAATCCCTTTTTAGATCTGGCTGTTGGAGATAATAATAATACAAAGTGTCGGACATACTTTTATCTTTAATAAATTTATCATCTTCCTTTCCTAATATTATTAAGGGGCATTTTTCGATCACCTCTCCTTTAAGAATTTTTTCAGTTGCAACGACACCTCTACCTTTGTTATTGATTTTTATTATTTTTATTTTTTTGGGTGGAAAAATAACCATATATTACTTAGTAAATTTTGCAAAAATAATTCAGCACACTTAACCTAAGATATTTCTAATGATATTGTACTCTTTTCTAGCACTTCAGGAACATTCTCAGCTTATCGTTAGCCATTGTTTCTCTGTAACCTTGCGCAATCGTCTGATGAAGTAAATTTCGATTATTATTAAATCTTGTGATTCTTAATTCAGACTTTGGAATAATAGTAAATATTTCTACATCTTTGGGTTTTTCAATAATTGACAATTATTTCTCAGTTTTGTGGCTACCACACTCAGGACAAGCAGCAAGAACTATCCCGAAAAGTCCATCTTTCTAACCTGATAAAAAACATCTCCTTCGAGCCTTGCAATAAACTTTTCACTGTTCTCGACATGACATATTCCTTATTTTTCCTGAGACCTAAACTATTCCAGTATAAATTTAAATACACTTTCAAACATTATGTTTTAGAAAAAATCAAACACTTAAATTAGATTTTATTGAAACTTAAATAAATCAAAACTTTAAAAGCTCAAGACAATTATTCTTAATCAACTTAATTACCTCTCTTATACCTAACTTTACCATCCACAACTTCAACTTTATTAATCGCAGCCAAGGTATTGACATATGTTTCTCTGTCTATGCAAGGTGCTACACGCTGCCTCGCAACTTGATCGACTGGAACTCCATCTCCATGCAGTTCAGCATCAAACTGTTCGAAAACATCGGCGAAGGGAGCTAATACACCTTTTTTTTGTACTTGCGATCCTTTCTTCTCAACCATTCTTACTCACCCCCTTCCGATGATATTGTTTTCTAGCTCTAGCACTCGAAATCACTTCTGCCTCGCTACAAACATTCATAATTGGTCTGTATTATATAATACTATTATGTTTATTGATATTTTCACACTTTTTCCAGAAATGTTTGATGTACCTTTTGGAACTTCAATGATGAAAAAGGCAAAAGATATTGGCGCAGTTGAAATAAATGTGCATAATTTACGCGATTGGGCAGAAGATAAGCATAAAACGGTGGACGGAAGACCTTTTGGTGGAGGTAAGGGGATGGTGATAAGAGTTGATGTTTTAGATCTTGCTTTGCAAGATCTAGATTCAAGAATCAAGAATCATGATTCAAGGAAGATCTTACTATCACCACAAGGGCCAGTGTTTACCCAAAATAAAGCCAGAAAACTTTCGAAACTTGAACACATCATTCTAATCGCAGGTCATTACGAAGGGTTTGATGAGCGTATCAGAAAACATCTGATCGACGAGGAACTCTCGATAGGTGAATATGTGCTAACAGGCGGAGAGATCCCGGCAATGGTGGTAACTGATGCAGTAGTTCGTCTGTTGCCCGGTGTTTTGGATCCCGAAGCTACAGAAAATGAAAGCTTCTCTCAAAGTAACGAAGAAACTAATAAACAAAGCTACGATTATCCCACATACACCAGACCTGATAAATACAAAGGGTGGAAAGTACCTGAAATATTGCTTTCCGGCAACCACGCTGAAATTGAAAAGTGGAGAAAAAAATCTTCAAAGAAATCTTAATTATTTATAAAAGTCTTTACAAAAAACTTCCCAATTCTGAAAAAAATATTTTCTTTTTCCTTGATCAATACAATTACCTGTCCTTCAGTTAAGTCTCCACTTTTAAAAGTCTGAGTTTTATAATTTTCTGAAGTGATGTCAACCAAATTATCATCGTCATAAAGTAAGATACTAATAATTCCATCCTCGTTTACTGAAAAAGTTTTTGCACCCAAACTTGCTCTTGCGTTTTTTATTACTTTACCCAATTCGTTTTCAACTTTAATAACTATCTTTCTGGGTCTGAAGTATTTATCAACTACTTCTATAGCATGTTTTGCCCTATTACCCTCAGTCCAGATACCTGTCGAACTAGACGTGTAAGTCCAATAGTTAACACCTACAACATCATCGTTAACCATCTCAGAAAGTGCAAGATCAATCCATTCAGATTGTTTTTCCTCACTCATAGATCCATGGATATCAGGAATGGGAGCACCAAATTCACCAATAACGATATTTCCACCGCTTCTGGAAACCAACCTTTTAATATCGACACCGTACTTTTTTGGGTCTTTAATATAGTGATCAACAGTGACCAGTCCATCCAAAGCATCCGTAGTATCCTCATCCATGACTAGATACGCCACATCAGCATTCATTGAAAAATAGTTCGCTTTAACATCTTTATCAATGTCTTTAAAAGCCTTTTTAACTTCGGAATACTCCTTTACAATGAACGAGCGGAAATCCTCAACCGAAACCTCACTCCTTGGATCACCAATAACACCATTTTCGCATTCCGGGCAGGATGAGAATATATCTCCGTCCTCAAAAAGCTCTGGATTTACTTTAATGAATTGAACTACCTTTCTGACATGCTCTTCCGGTGTTATCAAAGGATAATTGAACCATCCTTCCCAGCCGGAAATGTTACCCCGGTACCACACTTTCAAATTATTGGCTCTGGCTAATTCAACCCATACTTTTATGTATGGCAGGAATTCAACATCGTATGGTGTACCAATTGCAACATGTGTAGCGCCAGTTTCCGCAATCTCTTCTACTTGTTCTTCGATTATTTCTTTGAAATAAGGATCCTTGAGTTTTTCTCTCGCAAGATCCCGGGAATACTTCATCGTATCGATCGATTGCACTTCCCAAAACCTATCTTCACAGGCTTTGGCTACATCAGCACTTACTAAAAAAAACAAGACAGTTAAGATTATGAATATCTTTATTTTCATTATTCGTTCATCTTTGTTCCCGGAGGAAGAACCGGATCCATTTCGTCCAAAAACTCATCTTTCAGCTGATAAATATCGGCAAATGGGTAATGATCAACCAGCTCGAATTTTGATAGTCCCGGTGCATCCACAATCTCCCTCCAAGTCCAATCGCTCATATCGTAAGTCCTAACCACTATCCATCTCACCCATTTTTCGGGGTTTTCAATGGCGAACTTCCAATACGGACCAGTCCCCTCATGAACAAATCGGCTCATCGGAAGTCCCGAAGAAAAGATTATTGCATCGTGAGACGCTGCAGCGATAAGAACATATTCCTTTTCATTTGTGACGTTTTCTTTAAGCCATCCGCTTACCTCTGTCACGTTTTTACCACTTGCCCCCACAAGAGCATCGTCAATTGTTACAGCATCACGACCCAAAAAAGCAAATAACATTACAAAAAGATAAATTGCGATCACGGAGAATTTTATATTCTTCAGTCTATCAACAAGGTATGCGAAAAATATTGCGATCGACGGCATCAGCATTATTCCGTAACGTACATTGAACCAAGTATCAGTCAAGACTCCCTGAACAAAAAGAACACTATGACCAAAATACAAAGCAAGAACATTGAAAATAAATGGCGATATAAGCGCAAGTGACGCTATCTTAACTTCAATTTTAAATATTTTATCTTTCAGCAAACCCAAAAAGCCTATCAATCCAAAAACTGCAGGAACTGAATATGAATTATACATCAGAGCATAAATATAGCTTATTGTTGAAATGAACCAATTTCCTTTTGTATAAAGCTCTCCTGCTGCATCGATCTGAGCCTGCTGGGCATGAGCAGAAAACGGACCCAAAATAAAATATAAAGGGTCGTTAAAGATAAGCCAGTTCCAGATAACCCACAAGAAAATTGCCAGACTTCCCAAAGTCAGAAAAAGGATGGTAACCCCTTCAGCTTCTTCAAAACCTTTTTTGCGAAAGCTGATATAGCTTATTATCATTGCGGAAAAACCAAGCAAAAACCAGCCGTCATAGCGAATCGCAGTTGAGAGCATTATCCATAGTGCTGACTTTAAAATATCTACAAGCCTCTTTTTCCTGCTCCATAAAAGCAAGTAATAGGATCCGGCAGTCATCGTCGCAAGAAGTAAAAGTTCCGTCATGGCTGTAGACTGCATATACAAAACGTTGATATTCAAAACAAAGACCAAGACCCCAAAATATCTGGCAAGCACACCTACTCCCAATGCTTTTAAATATTTATAGATCAATACACCTACAGCCACAAAAGATATCATCGAAACAATTGCGCCTGAAAGGCCTGAATGCCAGAAAAAATCATTCCAAATTGTCGGAAGCATAAGTATGTGCGGAAGCGGCAGCCACACAGAGCCTAATTGAGCAGCGCCGGTCTTTAGTCCTTCAACAACCCTGCGCGCAATATCAAGATGAGAACGAGCATCATTGTATTTAAGGCCTAAACCATTTTGATAATAATAAATAAAAGTTACTACTGAAACAATTGAGAGAATTCCAGCAATTGTTTGCACTGGTTTTTTTTCAAACTTTTCAGCAAAATCTCTGATTGCTGTCTTTTTTATACTAAACTCCATAACGATATTTTTAATTCTTAAGGTTAATTTTATTTTTATTGATGACTTTCTTACTAAGGTCAATATTAAAATAATTAAAATACTGACCTAGTATGAATACTATAAGTATAGTCGGAATGCTCAATGTGATAAAAAAGTATCCCCAAGCATTTATCGACTGCGGACCGGCAAGATTGTAAATAAATGCCTTGGATTTATCCTCATTGAGAAGGTCAATATTTCTGAAATAGGTATACTTTTGCTCCTTTCCCGATCTGAAAGTAAGTTCCTCGGCTTCTATTTTTGGCAAGTTGCTGTTTGAAGTTACAGCACCTAATGTATTAACGAAAATCGAATAAACCAAAAAAATCATGAAAAATAACCGTAATGTCTTATTTGTCCTAATTTTACTCAAAGATATCCCAACCAATATTGCCATTAGAGAATAACTGGGAATGAGATATCTGGACCCATACGCCCAACCGCCCCAGGGATCCCCCCACAATGAATAAAGAACTACATTCAGACCCACAGTTAAAACAAAAAACCATAGATAACGATCTTTCTTATTGAAAAGCATATATCCTCCGATAAATGAAAAAAGAAGAACAGGAGCATATATTAAGATCCCTCTGTCAGGAGATATTGTGTGAGTATATAAACCGTTTATCAAATTCCTTGTTTCAAAAAAACCTAATGCACTTTTATCTTCCTCCGGAGATTCTTCCACAAAACTGTCTTCTTTTTCACTTCCTTCGAAAAATGGCTTGCCATTTTTCACCTCAGCCACACTTTGCACAGTACCAGCCAACTGAAGATAATTACCATAGGTTACCTTGTTATATGCAAAAAAAAGCATTATCACAGGAATCACAGAAAGCGCGCTGATAAACATAAGTGGTCTTATCTTGAACTTGAAAATATTTTTTTTATTTTTAAACTTTACAATTTTTGATAGTGCAAGAACACCTAAAGGGAATAGTATCACTGCGTTTGGATAATCTATTAAAACACCTGAGGATATCAACAGAAATACAATAGCCAGATCAATAAAATTCACTCTCTCTTTCAGTAATATCAAAAAACTACTCAATAAAATAAAGGTCGTAATATGATGTTGGTATAAAGATCCAGCGTAAGAAAAAGCCGGTGTTGCGAATATAAATACTAGGGCAGCTGTAAATGATGCCATTGCTTTAGCCCCAAGCCTTCTTGTCAGTGAGCAAACCAAACATGTATTAAAAAGCGCAAAAAGTGCAACAACCAGATTGGCTCCAAATTGGTTATAACCTATTAATTTTCCAAAAATATATCCCGGCACTAATATATAAGACAAACCAGGTGCAAAAAGGGATACGAATTTTCCATCCTTATAACCCAGATCCGGTGCTGCAAAACCGGCAATAGATGTATCAAAAATCGTGGAATCGTTCTCTATAATTGAATAGGTCAAAGTGAACCTACCTCTTTCTGGCGATAATTCAAAAGGACCATTTTCTATCCAATAATTTGGTTTGTAATTACTTAGATCGATCGATCCGGGTTGTCCTTTAAT
Source organism: Candidatus Woesebacteria bacterium (assembly GCA_016926185.1). Taxonomy (GTDB): domain Bacteria; phylum Patescibacteriota; class Microgenomatia; order UBA8517; family UBA8517; genus JAFGPD01. The sequence goes on from JAFGPD010000050.1 coordinate 28,501, forward strand.
AGATAAAGATATTGCCAAAAACACCGACAGAAAAAAAATGATTTTTCCAATGATTTTCATTTTATAACGTTTTAAACAAATATTGACTGTCGTAGCTGCTTTTGCTTCCAATTAACGATATGTGTAGCCTCCGCATGATATTTATTAATTTCAAATATATATAAATTGCTTGATTTTTAACAACATAGACATCATACTGAAAACTTTTCTTTTTCGTAAATTCCTTCTTAAGCAAACTATAACCTCGGGCAAAATCAAATTTCTTATAATTTTTTCTCTTCAGATCAATTAATAAATAGTGTAACAGTACTTTACCAGGAGAAAGTCTTGAGAATCTTTTATCAAAAGCTGTTTGATAAGCCAAATATGTACCCTTATATACAAGTCCCAATCCGTAGGTAACATATTCTTCCTTGTATTTTAATAGGTCTAGACGCAAACATCCTCCGGCGTATTTGATCATGTTTTAAAAGAGTCTGAAGTTAACATCATCGTTGAGAACTGATCTTCCTTTCTTGTTCTTAAAACTATTTTTTTCTATTTCTTTTATGCTTTTCAGATCCTTAAGACCCACATTATTGATAGCTTCATGATTAAGCTTGTTGGCTTTTTTGATCTTACTGGCAATCTTACTTTTTTGTTTCCTGCTCAGATCACTGAAAACATCGCTTCTGATATCTATGTATGGATTCACCGAGATCAAATACGCAAAGCTCATATATTTTTTTATACTTATATCTCTTGCAACTCCATCAGGCAATTCACGTAAAAGCAGATTTCCACATTTGGCTGCTTCGGAGATCGCTTTTCTCAAAGAGAGAATATCAGAATTGTTTTTAAAAAGAAGCGAAGATTTTTCTGAAAAAAAATTATTTGCATCCGTTAGAAATTTGACTCCAAACACTTTTTTTTCAACAAGAGGAATTATTCCAACAAGCTCATCATTATTATATGCAGCAAAAATACAATAATTTTTATAACCATATGTCTCCAAATTCACTCTAAACCATTCAGGTGAATTAAAGAAATTTGCTTCCTTTGAGGCAATCCATAATTCTCTCCACTGGTCAGCAAAATCCTTTTCAAACTCGTTATATTTTATAATTCTCATTTTTGCAGTCTATCCTTGATATTCAGTAACTTTGTAAATAAATTGTTAAATTTCAAACCTTCAGAAGTAAAAAGAGTTTTAAAATCCGTAAAATAGAGGTGTTTATCAATTGTAACTCTAGGTATCCTGTACAGATCACTCTTATTTTTATATTCCGAACCCTCAATAGTGAAAGCTGCTTTATATCCTTCATTTTTTAAAACTTTTTTCGCTTTTTTACTATATCGGCCAAAAGGATAGGAGAAGTATCTGAAATTTAATGACAAATTTTTTTCAAGTTTGTTCTTATCAATAACTAATGATTCAACTAGATCACTATCAGCTAAATCATTTAAGTTACTATGAATTTTTGAATGATAACCTATCTGCCAGCCAGCAGATCTTAGCTTTTTTATCTGTTTTTCATTTAGAAGCTCTGCCTCAGAAAGTAGATCTGTGTGTTTTCCCTTGCCTAAAATGAAAACAGTCGCCTTAACATTATATTTTTCCAGGATCGGAAAAGCGTTTTTATAGACACTTTCGTACCCATCATCAAATGTTATGGTAAATAATGATCTGTTTTCTTTACCGCTTCTTATGAGCTTATCCAACCTCACAATTCTTCCGACTTTCAGCAGATATTTGATCTGATCTTCGAATTCAACAGGAGTAACTGACCAGTCCCACTCTTTTTCAGAGATGTCATGATAACAAAGGATCGCAGAAATATTTAGATCTTTATTATTACAGAAAATCTTTTGCCACTTTTGAATGACTTTCAGTGATATTTTCCTTAAAGCTATTGACAGTTTTATTTTCATAAATTATTTTGTTGAAGTCGCTGTGAACCATTTGCCTTTATACTTTGCAGAAAATATTGGAAAGAAAGGGATACAAGCCAACTTAATTGCTATCATTGTAAGTGTATTAACCGGCTGCTCGACCAATACATCCATCACATTTTTCAGATAGAAACTTTTTGGCCTCCTATATTCTTCTCTGACAGCATTCCCAAAATACTTATCAAACATAAATTTAAGAGATTCGGGATGAGAACGGAAAACCTGTCTTAAAAAATCTTTTAAATTCCCAGCCATCTTAAAATAAACAACTGCATCCTTCGCATGCCTGAACTTAAATCCGTATTTTTTATTAAGAAAGTAAATGAATGTATCCTCGACGATCAATTCCTTCGGTAATTTTATCCTTCTAGCAAAATCCTTTTTCATAGCAAGAATGGCACCAGTGCATCCAAAAACATTGTGTCCATTATTAATTCTTGCTCTTGAGCGGTAATAGACCTCATACGAAGTGTTTATTGACCTTTGAAAGAAATTTTTTGGAGGGAATACTTTACTGTTCCCCCCGACTAATTTAACCTCAGGGTTCACTCTGAACTCCTTAACTAAATTAGTGATAACTGAATCGTCTTTGAGTGTTATGTCGGCATCCAACTGAACTAATAGATCTCCCTTGAACAATTTAACCACCTGATTTACCCTGGCAACCTTGCCTAGATTACTTTTACCCTGAACTACCCTTAATTTTCTGTTTTTTATTGATATTGCCTCAGCATATGTTTTGTCACTGCTTCCATCACAAATCACAATGATCTCTTTGAGTCTCCAATACTTTTGCTTTTGATCCAACACCTGCTGAATTATATTTTTGATATTCCTTTCTTCGTTATATGCAGGAATGAATACCGATACCGTGACCGTCCTTTTCATGATCTTGCCTCTCTTTCTAAGATCTTATAAAAGAAATCTTCATAGTTTTGTGCCACCTTGTCCCAAGTGAATTTACTTGCAAACTTGCGTAGTTTTTCGCACTTTTCTTCACGGATTTTAGAATTTGCCAGCTCCAAAAGCTTTTCAGAATATTTATTAATATTGAACGCTTCTACTTTGCCAATAACTTTTTCATCCAGCCAGCATAGTCCGGGAATATCAAAACAGGCAACTGGAAGCCCGGCTGCGAGGGCTTCCAGACAGAGAATGCAAAAACCTTCATGTCTGGAAGGCACTGCACAAAAAACAGATCTGGAAAAATAATCATATTTCTTTTTTCCAAAAGCAGGACCGACCAGTCTCACCTTTTTACTTAGTCCCAAATCCCTTACAATTTTTTTAATTTTATATTCATCAGGTCCATTGCCAACGATAATAAGAGGGTATCCGATCTTGTCTTTTACTTTCGAATATGCTTTTAGCAATATGTCTATACCCTTCTGCCCCATATCAAGCCTTCCCAAAAATAGGATATGTTCCGGTCTATTGTGCTTTATGCCAAAGTAGATATCTTCAACCCCTTGATATACTATCTTTGATATGACTTTTTTATTATATTTTTCAATCTTTTCTTTAAAATATTTGGATGATGGAAGAAAATATCTATAAAATCTCAGGCCGAATCTTTCGATCTTGTCAAATGGAAGATGATAAAGCTTTGCGAACCTGTCAGCCTCAAAAGAAGTAGATAATGCTACTACCGGAATTTTTGTAAATACTGGGCTAAAAAGAGTACTGATAGGTGAAGTGAAACATTCAACAATAATATCTGACTTAAGACTTAAAACATAGAATGGTAATAATAATATATAGATGATGTTATTTAGCCTGATATTTCCAGTTGGCAAACCTATATGTTTATAGCTTATTCCATCCTCTATCCTGTCCTTATATCCCGGGTACTTTGAACAAATTACTTTGATCCTGTGTCCTTTATTTGTTAATCGGCTGCAAACCTCATAAGTGGCACGAGCCTGACCTGCCCCTAAAAGTGGATTTTTCATATCGTCAAAATCCAAGTATGTAATACTAAGTTTTTTATTTTTCATTTTTATCTATTTTCTATCAATTTCATCATATGCATACGAATGCTCAATAACAATATCATCGGCAAATACACCGCTTTCTTCCTCAGATACCTTCTCAATCTCATATAGAAATCGCTCAGATGATCTCTCCCAGCTGAAACCTTTAGACCACTCATAAGCCTGTTTTGTCAGTAAAGACAGAGAATCACTGTTTTCAATTAAATAGATCATTTTGTTCTTAAGATCCTTAATATTCCTATCCTCAAATAAAAGTCCGGTTTTACCGTCAAGAACCGAGTCGCTCAGACCATTGACGTTTGATGCAATTACAGGTGTACTACAAGAGTTGGCTTCAATTACAGTAATTCCCCATCCTTCAAAAGATGATGGTTGGACACATGCCCAAGAGCGTGAAAGCAGCTCGATCTTCTTGTCTTCATCAACAAACCCAAGAAGTTTCACATTTTCCTCAAGACCTAAGTCAGTAACCAATTTTTCGATCTTTACAGCATAATCTCCCTTACCCGCTATATAAAATAAAGCATTAGGATAACTCACAACTACTTTTGAAAATGCTTTTACTGCAATATCAATATTTTTATAAGCCTTCAATCTCCCCAAATAAGAAAATAAGGGATAAGTTGTTTTCTTGTAACTTTTCGTTGTCACCTTTTTCACACCTGGATTGACTATTGATATGTCGTCATAATCAGCCCAGCCCCTTTTAACGATATCCTTTTCAGAAGACCCAGATATCGTTACTATCTTCTTGCCTTTATAAAGAGAGGGCATTATATACGCTTCCATAAACTGTGCAATGTTGGATAAAGGGAATATCAGATTTTCTCTAAATACATTTTGATGAACATGGTGTATCAATAAAATCACAGGAACTTCTGCGTACAGGGGGCTAAAAAAGGGTATCCCGTTGGCACTGTCTACAATAACGTCAAACTTATTTCTAAATTTAAAAATGTAATACAAAAATGCGTATAGATATACTGTATAAAATCCACCCCTGCGTATCATTCTCACACCATCAACAAACTCCTCACGTTTTGATATACCGTCCCAGCCGCAAAAGACAGTAACTTCATTTCCTGACCTTACCCACCTCTTTGCAATTTCATGCAAATATATTTCCGCCCCGCCGGACCAAATATGTTTAGTGTCCCTCCAGTTGAAAATTAAGATATTCCTTCCATTCTTGGCCCGAGTCTGCGGATAATCCTGCAAAAGGCTCAAAATATCCTCAACATTTTTTAAAATAACCTTAAGAGCAGATCCGATTTTTCTTAGAATGTTTGAGATCACTGTCGGATCAAAGTAGATGATCTCAAGATCGATCTTTTGGTTGAATAGTTTTCTACTGTTATTTATACCCAGATGCAAACCGTGCTTTGTTTTCTCCCAATGATGAGGTTTAAAAAGAAGCTGATAAAAAGCAATTCCGGCAGCGACTGATGTCATTGCCCAATAGACTGGCACCAAAAAAGTGTATTTCATAACCTTCCATTGCCTTCTTTTTGCCAAACCTATCATATAGTTATAAAAGTAGATAAAATTACCAAACACTAGAGTTAAGGTGGCAAGATAGAAAACCGGCGCTGGGTAAAGTGACTCGATAACTTCTGCAAAATGGCCATCAAGAATGAAATAAAGCGCAGTAACTGTCCAGAGAATTGGATTTATTAATATGAAAGTCATACGCAGACCTATTGTCAGTTGGAATACCAGCGCTTGATAGCCATGTTTTCGAAAAAAGCTAATGGGGTCCCTCATGTGTACCAAATATGTTTGCCAATATCCCTTTATCCAGCGCGACCGTTGTTTCAGCCAACTTTTTAGTTTGCTATTAGCTTCTTCATAAGTGGTTGAATCAATTATCGCAGTTTTAAATCCTTCCTTAAAAAGCCTTGCCCCGAGATCACAATCCTCCGTAACATTAAAAGGATCCCAGCCGTCAAGATAACGAAGAGCATTTACTTTGAAATGATTGCTAGTGCCACCTAACGGGATCGTTGCTTCAATTGATTGAAGACCAGGTAAAATAAGATCAAACCAGAGAGAATACTCAGCCGTGAACAATCTCGTTATTATATTTTGATCTGTATTATAATAATTAAGCTTAGACTGCAGACAAACGACTTTCGAATTGGATTTTTTAAAAGCAATGTAGGCTTTTTTCAACTGCAGAGGGTCAGGTCTGTCTTCCGCATCATATATTACAAGATATTCACCTTTCGCCAACCCAAAACCATAATTACAAGCTTTTGGCTTTGTTTTTGGCTGTGAGTCGGGAACAATCACTATCCTGAAATACTTCGGCAGGTTTAAGTTTATTGCAGCCTCCTGGGTCTCTTTGTCGTCCTCCTCTAAAAGAAGCTGAACATCGAGTTTGTCTTTTGGCCAATCCATCTTTTTAATTGCTTCTACAAACTGAACCAATACCTCCTTCTCTTTATAAAGGGGGGATAGAATTGTATATATAGGCAGTTTACTTTCATCAATTCTTTCAATTTCCTTTCTATTGAATTTTATCTCTGGAGGAAAGTTCAAGCTTTTGATAAGCAATCTTAACCCGAATATCAGATCAGCAGAATAAACTAGTGTTAATAGAGTTATAACTGTGATTATAATTAATTTGGGATTGAACAATAAAAATGTAAAAAACACCAGCAAAATCTCCAGGATCAAGATCTTTTGCCAGAAGTAAAACGTTTTTAAGGCAGACTTGCTTTCAGGTAACTTTGAATGGGTCTTGTAGTTTTTACCATTATTACTGACACCCGAGCCGATATAACTGCCTCCGTTAGTCGATATTTCCTGAAGTACAGGTCTATTCCTTAACTTAAGCCTAATTGCAGAAAGAGCGATCTCAACTGAAGCAGTGAAGATATTAACCTTTGAACTCCCGCTCTTTCTTTCAGAAAATTCAATATCATACGTTCCAATTTTATATCCCATATCTTTGGCTTTTAGAAGAAGCGGCATATCAAGAGTCCATGGTGTAATATCATTTTTATCGTTCTTTAAACCAATATCTCTTTTGAACACCTTCAGACCTGATTGAGTGTCACAATTCAATCCCAAAAGAACTTTTTCAAATATCCAGATGTTTATTTTTGAAAGTGTTTTGCGAATAGCACCAATGTTTTGTATTTTTCTGTCAGCAACCGCAATTCCATTTCTTTGTGCGATTTTGAAAAGCTCTGGGATCGCTTCCGGGGGGTACTGAAGATCACCATCGATCATGGCAACATACTCAGATTCCGAATGTTTAACACCTTCCAATATCGAATATGCCTTACCTTTCTTTCCTCTTTTGCTGAACAGTTTTATCCTTGAGGATCTCGGTATTTTATTGCCAATGTTATTAGAATCAAAAAGCACTTTATTAGCGTCGATATAACGTCTGGATGCTTCTTTTACTTTTTGAACAGTAGAATCGGTCGAATGATCATCAACAAATATTACGTTGTAGTCGATATCCGCCCCTGACAGACTTCTGTCGATCCTTTCAAGAAGCTCATTAATATTTCCTGCTTCGTTATAAACTGGTATTATAATGTCTAGTTCACTCATGTAATTTCTCTCTAAATAAAACCGCTTTTTTATAAAGTGGGTGCAGTTCGTTTTAAGTTAGAAACAAAATGCCTTGGACTTTAAGGTCCGAGGCAGTTCATTAAACAAAAAATCCAGCCTGGCAGTCTAGCTAACTTTTGTTTAATTGACTAAACTAGACAGGCTGGACAGCTTTTAAAAATACTTAAATCAATACATTTTTACGTATTATAGGTATTATACCTCTAAAAAGGACTTTTAACAAAGATTTGAAGGTTCTGGAAGCTAAACCGTACTCTGTCCTGTGATCTTATCGATTATTTGCTTCCAGGTGCTAAATTTCATTCCTAATGTCTTTTCTGTCTGCCTAACCTTCAAGCCTCCATATTTTGGCCATCTTACTTTACTTCCGACCGACCTGACATATTCATCAAAAGATGATCGTTCAACTACATTTTTCTTTCCTCTCGCTTTTTCTATTATATAGCTACCCAGTTCGTAAGGAGTAGAAATATCTCTGGAGCTTGCGTGAAAAGTGCCAAAAACATTCCCTTCGATCATTCTCAAGATCGCCTCGCAGGCTTCATCAACATCAGTTATTGAGATATATTGATCGTGAAAAAGAGGATAAAGCTTGCCTTCATCATACATCTTCAGCCTGCCCAAAACCTGGGGGTCCAATTTTTTCTTATATCCAGTGCGTACAGGATAAATCAGTCTCAAAATACTACATTTATCCCCCAAAACAGCCTTAACGGCATTCTCTGCACATTTTTTGGTATATCCATACCAAGTAAGCTTCTCAGGATCATTTTCAGGCTCATGGGCTTCCTCATAGGGTCCTGTATCATCTTTTCTTCCTGAAAAAACCATATCAGTAGATATGTGAATAAAATGAGTTTGCTCAGGATCGATAACATTTGCCAAGTTCCTGGTCCCTTCGACATTAACCTGCCAACAGAGGCTAAATCTATCTCCTCTTTGCTTTTCAGCCTCACTAACATCAGTATAAGCTGCAAAATGGACAATAACATCAGGTTTATTATTGATGATATATTTACTAACTGCGTCTTTTTCCGTCAGATCAAGTTTGTTAATTCCAGGAGTCAAGAGTCTGTATCTATCTTTAAAGATTTCTACAAACTTTGAACCAACCATTCCACTTGAGCCAGTGACAAGGATTTTTTTCATTGATACTTTTCAGGAAAGAGCTGACGCATTGTGGGATTATCTTTATCCCTTTTAGAAACTATTGGATCTT
>JAFGPD010000051.1 GCA_016926185.1 Candidatus Woesebacteria bacterium
CATTAAAGAGCTGATATTTTTATCTTCGTTTAACAAAAGTAAGTAAGTTGCCGGTAGCAATATCGCCCACACAGAAATTCCCTGAAAGAACCAAAATTTGAAAAATTCAAACGGTTTTTCCCTCATTGTATCGAACCTATTATCTCTGCCAATTTTCAAAATTCTTACAAGAAGATATGTAATAAGTCTCAGTCCCCAAATTACCACCATCACCACAACTGTAATCTGATATGGGAAAAAAGTCTGGTTTCGGAAAAGCAAATACAGCGCGATAGCAATAAAGGTCGCTCCGTAAGTAAAGTCAGTGAATTTATCCGTTTTCAATGCATTTGCAAGGATAAAAAATGAAACATTGATCCCCAAACTAATCACCAAAACAGAAAATATTATATTTAACATTGTATTAATTATAATATAAAACCAAAGCAGATGTATAATTAGCTTGCATGAAAACAAAAAAGTTCACGATCCTTCACAATAACGACATTCATGGAGATTTTTTGGCAGAGGTAAAAGGGGAGAGAGGAAAACTGATCGGAGGACTTTCGCTTCTCTCAGGTTATATTAATAAGGTAAGAGAAGAGGAAGAGAATGTTTTGTATGTTATTTCTGGCGATATGGTTCAGGGCTCATTAATTGACTCCGAATGGAAAGGTATTTCTACAATGGAAATTATGAACTTTCTGGCTCCCGATGTAGTGACCTTGGGAAATCATGAATTTGATTATGGCCTGCCACATCTTCTGTTCTTGGAAAAAATGGCAAACTTCCCGATCGTCAACGCCAATCTTTACATTAAAAAGTACAACAAGCGGCTGATGATGCCTTACCACATAATCAATAAGGCTGGATTTGATATTCTATTTACCGGAATAATTACAGATAAGATCTTAGATTCGCTTAAGATGGATAAGCTAATAGGCAGCTTTGTTAGTCTTGAAGAAGCCGCTGGAGAGGTTGGAAAGATCTGTAATGCTTATAAAAACGACGACATTGACCTGACAATACTTCTTACCCACATCGGATACGAATCTGACATTGAGCTGGCAAAGATATTAAAGCCCGAATGGGGTGTTGATATGATCATTGGTGGCCATTCTCATACAGTTTTGGAAAAACCAACCGAGGTAAATAATATTTTAATTTCTCAAGTTGGCGTTGGTTCTGACCAGATCGGCAGGTTTGACATCGAAGTTGATGATGACACAAATTCAATCGTTAACTATTCTTGGAAACTTATCCCGATCACTGATAAGATCGCAAAACCTGATAAATCATTGAAAGAATTCATTAATTCTTTCAAAACAGAAGTCGATAGAAAATACAATACAATTTTATGTAAATTTTCAGAAAAGTTAACTCATCCAAAAAGGGAAATTGAAACAACCTTGGGAAATCTTGTAGCTGATGCTTTTGCAGAGAACGCACAAACCGACTTTATGCTTGTCGGAAGCGGTTCGATCAGGGTAAAAGAAATTGGCCCTGTCGTAACCTTGAAAGACTTTTTAGCCTGTTTTCCCTACGATGATTCCATCACACGATTTGAGATCCCCGGCTCATCAATAATTAAGATCTTTGAACATATAATGAGACCTGAAAATCGTGATGGGGAAGGAGAATGTTACCAAGTCAATAGCGGTGTACAAGCACACTATAACAATAAAGAAAGGTCTCTAACATCATTAAATATTAACGGAAAAGCCGTAGAAAAAGACAAGTTCTATACACTGGCAATCCAGAATTACCATTTTAAAAATTGCCAACAATATCTAAATATCTCAGAAGGTGAATTTCTGGCAAGCGGCAAACAAAAGGTAGTCACAACATCAGCACAAGAGGTTTTGGAAGAATACTTAAAAAACAATCAAAATATTACTCGGAAATCAGAAAACCGCTTAGTCTATTCTTAAAATGACCATACCCACCCATCTTTTCGGGTAAATCCAAACATATTAAATTGTACATCTGTCAGTAATACAGGATAATATTAATATAATGACAAAAGATAAGCTGGAAGAGATAAAAGCTTATGTTAAAAGAAAAATGGATAAATCCAATGACCCTCTACATGAGTGGAAACATGCAAAAAGGGTTTGTGAAAACTGCCGAAAGATCGTCAAGGCACTAAATTTAGAAGACAAGGTAGACTATAATTTACTTCAGGCAACATGTTATCTTCATGACATTAACCATATATATTATCCTCCCGGAATATTAAATTATTTTTTTGAAACTAGAAATTCAAAAAGAGTCCTCCCGAAAATACTTTCTAAGCTGAAAATCAAAGGATCTGAAAAAAAGATCATTGAAGATGCCGTATATTCCAGCTCATTCTCTTTCCCTTTCAGAAAACTCAACAAAGACAAGGATTTATATACTCAAGTTCTCCAGGATGCCGATACTCTTGATTTTTTTAATAAAGACAGAATAAAAAGTTTCTTAAGATATAAAAGAAAATTTTTTTTCCTTAGACTTATAGCTCCTTTTTCCCACTGGGCAATTAATTTCGGCAGGAAGAAACTCTGCAAATATCTAAATTTTCCTCAGATATCTGAAAAGTATGAGATAAATAAAAGTAAAATATTTATTAACTAGTTACGTTAAGGCTTAAAATACTATTAACAAATCAGTGCAATATCTAAAATTATGATCAAACCCCAATCTGATACTTAAACACCTTATGTCTCTGATGTTCTAATTTCATCATTTGATCATTTGTAAGATCCTCGAAATATTTTCTGATTGGACGAATTGCATTTCCGTGTGTCACGATCAAAACATTGACTTTATCTTTCTTAATACGTGATATAACTTCTTGAATAAAGGGCTTTATACGTTTTTCCACATCCTTGATACTTTCACCCCCGGGAGGAGGAATATCATAAGATCGGTGATAAATTGGATATAGCTCGGGATATTCTCTTTTATATTTAACTTGGCTCTTTCCGGATAATTCACCATAATCCCTCTCAATAATTCGTTTATCGATTATAACTTGTGCTTCCGGATGATATTTCTTGATGTGTTGTAGCGTCTGCTTACTTCTCGTAAGAGGAGAGGTATAAAAAAGGCCAATTCTCTTTTTTCTTAACTTTTGCGCTAAGTCTTGAGCGTGTTTATGACCATCAGGAGTTAGAACAGAATCTATCAATCCCGTGAATATATGATGTTTATTATAACAAGATTGACAATGTGTAATAACGTATAAATTTCTTTTGTTATCCATCCTCCCTACAAGTATACTAAATCTTCAATACTATATCACAATTGTCATCTCAGGTTTTTCTTCTAAAGATCATCGACAATAAAAACAGCACCGCACTGGAGATAATGATCGCTGGTCCTGCCGGAATTGGAAAAAGTGAATAGACTACTATACCGGCAATCGCAGCCAAACCACCGGCTACTGCACCACCGTATGCATACTGTCTCATATTTACGCTTAAGTTCTTGCTTGTTGCCGCTGGAATAGAAACAATAGCTGCTGTCAGTAAACTTCCTACTATTCTTATTCCCAAGCCAATAACTAAAGCTACTGCAAAAAGATAAATTAGATTGTATTTATCTACATCTATCTCTTCTGATTTTGCCAGATCTTCTGAAACAGCAATAAAAACAATTCTTTTATAAATCTTATTAACCAGCAAAAATACTGCAGCAGAAATAAGTAAACTTACCAAGGTTGTAGCCAATGATAATTGGGAAATATCGCCAATAAGTGCGATCTCAATCTCCTCATGTGGTAGAAATAAAAACGCAACGGCAACCGAAGAAGAAAAAACAATAGCAGTCAAGGTTTCCAGAGGAAGCTTTGTCCTTTTTTCAAAAACCCAAATTAATATTATTGCTAATATCAATACCAGAAATGCACCAATAGAAACATCAAAACCATATATCAAAGCTAGTGTTATTCCGGGAAGTGTTAAATGACCCAAAGGCCCTCCCACCAAAGACATTCTTTTGCTGAGCATCAAAGTTCCCAAATATCCTGCAACAGCACCAATTGCCGTAGTCATGGCTAATGCTAAAATTAACTTTTCACTTAATATCATCTTGCGTGTTTATAATACTTGACCCCTACACCATAAAGCTCTTTTAAATTTTTTGTTGTTAGTGCCTCCATTGGTGTTCCATAACATATTCCTCTTTTATTAAGACACAAAACATTATCAGCATGCTCCCAAACAACACTCAGATCGTGTGTTACCAGAATTATTGTCATATTGCTCTTCTGCCAGAAGTTATGAAGAAGCGAATAGATAGTTTCCGTTCCCCCAATATCTATTCCAGAAGTTGGTTCGTCAAATAACAGTGTGTCCGGATCATCAACCAAGGCCCAAGCTATTAAAAGTCTTTGAAATTGTCCTGTAGAAAGGTGGGCCACTCTTCGCATGTAAACCTCAGGCTCCAAACCAACAGATTTGAGACTTTCATAAGCTTTCTTTTTGCCAATCTGCTTCAAACTATAAAAATCACCCACAGTAAGAGGTAGTATCTCTTTTCTTTCCATCAGTTCCTTTGGTGGTAAATAGCTTAAATTCTCGATCGACCACTCAACTTCACCAGTATAAGGAATAATATTTAAAAGTGCTTTCAAAAGAGTTGATTTACCTGCACCATTCGGACCAAGAACTACCATAGTCTCCCCTCTTTTGAGTTCAAAACTTACATTTTCAATAATTTTTTGTCCGTTAAGCTCTACTGTAAGATTTCTTACACTTAATGCTATGTCCTTCTTTTTATTCTTTATCATTTGCATCATTAAAGTTTACCTTATTTAATTGAATAATTTCATTAATTACTGCAGTCTTTGCAAATTCCATAAAATTCAAGATTATGCCTTCTTACAATAAAACCTTTCTTTTTTCGTATATTTTTTTCCAAATCATTTACCAGACAGTCAGTTATTACGAAAATCTTTCCACATTCTTCACAAACAAGGTGGTGGTGGTGCTTTAGATCAGAAGATTCATAGGAAACTTCAGACGGGTCAATATACACCTTTTTCAGATATTTTTTCTCATCTAAAAACTTTAATTCTCGATATATGGTTGTTTTATTTACAGACTGACCAGACTGAATTAGCTTTTTTTTAACTTCTGAGGCAGTTAGTGGTTTTTTGCTTTCAGAAAATATTTTAACGATCTCTTTCCTGGCTTTGGTCAACCTGTATCCTTTATCTTTCAGTTCCGATATTGTAAGAGTGTAATTCATATTTTTAATGCATCTGATATGCAGTTAATTGTACTTATAACCATATTTCACATAGATAATAATGCAAATGAGTTGCTTGTGTCAATAAATAATTACGAATAGTATAAAACACAAAATATTTTTATGATCTACACCTCATTTATATGCGTAAATGGCTAGTATTTTTTTAACTTATCTTCAACGATTAGTTCTGATTCTTAATTTAAGTTTGGTATAAAATTATCTATGATAGAAAAACATCCCTACACACCTTTTGTGCCGAAAAATTCAAAATATTTAATTCTAGGAAGTTTTCCGGCAAAACC
>JAFGPD010000052.1 GCA_016926185.1 Candidatus Woesebacteria bacterium
GTAAACGAGGTTTCAATTGGAAAAAGGCTTATAGAAGGTGATATAGTAGAAAACTATAAAGAATTCAAAAAGAAAGCTTATTTTGGTTAAAATACAATAATGGGTAAAAACGAAGAAAATACAGTTAAACATTATCCCAGGCCGATAATAAAAAATATTGCCTTCTTTGGCGATGCGCATGTTGGCAAAGAAGATCCTGTTTATAAGAATGCTTTTGATATCGCAAAACATGTTGCCGAGGAAGGATACACCATTGTTAATGGCGGAGGGCCCGGAGTTATGGATGCATCAACGCAAGGAGCCGAGGAAGCGGGAGGTGAGACTCTTGCAGTTACTTTTGATCCAAAAGACGCTCCGGGATATGAGGGGAGATATGTTGGAAATGTGACCGACAAAGAAATAATTACATCTAACTATATTGAAAGGATGTTTAAGCTCTTAGAGCATGCAGACATGTTCATAATTTTCAAAGGAGGGAGTGGGACACTAAGTGAGTTTGGGACTGCTTGGGTTTTGGCAAAACTTTATTATGGTCATCACAAACCCTTTATTCTTTTTGGTAAACACTGGAAGGAAATAATTGATGTCATCAAAAAAGACATGCTCGTAGATAAACAAGAGCTGTCGGTTTTTGAGATAGTAACAAAGACGGAGGATGTTCTGCCAACGATTCATAAATTCGAAAAAAGACTTCTTTCAATAGATCACAGCGGTGATTGTGAGCTTTGTGTGGATAAGGCATTCATGAAGTAAGTGATGCAAATCTACGAAAGTATATGATTCAGCTAACGTTCACGAATTATTTTGATTGACAGTTTTTACTTCATTAAAAGCATTTGGTGTAATAGAATGAATTGAGTATGAAAAATACGAAACTTAAGGATGTTGCAAATTTACTGCGCTATTACATACTGTTAATGACGACCAAAGCAGGTTCGGGACATCCAACTAGCTCGCTTTCTTCGGTTGAGCTTATAACAGCACTATTTTTCGGAGGCCACTTTCATTATGACGTTTCTGATCCGGACTTTTTAAATAACGACAGATTTATTTTGTCCAAAGGTCATGCCAGCCCATTATTTTATGCGTTATGGGCTGTTGCCGGAGAGATATCTGAAGAAGAACTTTTGCAGTACAGGAAATTTGATAGTGTCTTAGAAGGTCATCCAACAAAAAGATTCAAGCACACCGAGGTTGCAACAGGCAGTCTTGGTCAGGGTCTATCGGTAGGAATTGGAATGGCTCTCAATGCAAAATATCTGGACAAGTTGTCTTACAAAACATATGTGCTTTTAGGGGACAGTGAAATGGTGGAGGGTAGTAACTGGGAAGCGATCCAGGTTGCAAGTCATTACAAACTAGATAATTTGATAGGGATGATTGATGTTAATCGTTTGGGTCAAAGTGGTCCGACCATGTTGGGATACGATATTGAAAGCTATGAAAAAAGAGTTCAATCGTTTGGTTGGGACACATATATCATTCATGATGGCCACAATTTGGATGAGATTGATAAAGCTTATTCGTGGGCAAATGAGAATAAAAACGAAAAACCAAAGATGCTTATTGCCAAAACCATTAAAGGTAAAGGTATTAGTTTTCTGGAAGATAAAGAGGGTTGGCATGGAAAAGTACTAAATGAAACAGAACTAAGCAATGCACTTGAAGAACTAGGGAAAGTTGAAAAGAAACTAAGAGTTGAAATTGCTAAACCTGAGGAAACTGAGGAGATTAGGGTAAAAATTGAGAAAATAAAAAACCAGAAAGGATCAGAGATTGAAGAAACTGACATGGAATATACAAAACCTCTTGCGACAAGAAAGGCTTATGGACATGCTTTAGTAGAAGTTTTTCCAAAATATCCCAACATGGTCGTGTTGGATGCTGAGGTTAGTAATTCCACTTACAGTGAAACTTTTAAAGAAAAGTATCCTGACAACTTCTTTGAAATGTTTATTGCTGAACAGAACATGGTTGGAGTGGCTGCGGGGTTATATTTACGGGGAAAGATCCCCTTCGTTTCTACTTTTGCGAGTTTTTTTACACGGGCAGCTGATCAGATAAGGGTCAGCCAGTATTCAGATGTCGGGGTTAATTTCATAGGTTCGCATGCGGGAGTATCAATTGGTGAAGACGGTCCCACACAGATGGGTTTGGAGGATGTTGGGATGTTTAGAAGTCTTTTGAACAGTGTTGTGTTGTATCCGTGTGATAGTGTTTCTTGTGAGAAGCTAGTATTCGAAATGGCAAAACATACCGGTATATGTTATTTGCGTACAACAAGAATGGATACCCCGGTGATCTATGACTCTGAAGAAGAATTCCCGATAGGCGGCAGCAAGATTTTGAAGGAATCAAAAAATGATCAGGTGACAATTGTGGCAGCGGGTGTGACACTGCACGAAAGCCTGAAAGCTTATGAGATTCTAAAAAAAGAAGGGATAAGCGTGAGATTGATCGATGCTTACTGTGTAAAACCAATAGATGGAAAAACACTGCAAAAAGCTGCGAAAGAAACAAAAGCAATTATTACAGTTGAGGATCATTTTTCTGAAGGCGGGCTGGGAGATGCTGTTTTGGAACGTCTATCTGATGTATGCATACCAATCTATAAACTAGCGGTTAATAAAATGCCTAGGTCAGGAACACCTCAAAAACTACTTTCATATGAAGAAATATCGTCAGGTGCAATAGTTGAAAGGGTTAAATTGTTAATGAAGGAATATGGTTAAGCTGATAAAGCTGATAGTATAAAGAAGATGAAAAATACTAAAAAGACAATAATACAGCTTCTGATAGCGGTATTTCTGACAATAGCTCCAATCGCTGTTTTTAATTCTGTGTGGCATATCATTAAGGTATATCTGCCTCTTATCAATGCGGTAGCAATGATCCTTTCCGGCAGTTTTTTCATAATAATGTATGTAAAAGGTTATAGTTGGGGATCACTTGCTTTCAGGTTTCGCAATCTTTTTATAGAAAAACAAAATTTAAAGGATTATATGAAAAAGAGGTTCGACCCGGACCCGTTATATAAAAGTAGGTCAGTTCTTGTTACGGGAATAATTCTAATAGCTGGAGCAGTATTTTTCCTTAATCAATACCGAATTAGCTGGGCCAGTCAGAAAGAAATTAACATGATGCAGGATCTTCAGTA
>JAFGPD010000053.1 GCA_016926185.1 Candidatus Woesebacteria bacterium
GCAAAGCGAAGTGCCAAGGCCAGGAATCGAACCCGGATCTGGCGCTCTTCAGGCGTCCGCCGTGACCAACTTGGCTACCTTGGCTCAAAAATGATTATATTATATTTTAAAATTTATTTCGAGTGAGTGATATAGGACTCGAACCTATAACCTATCGGATGTAAACCGAACTCCCCGCCATCAATAACTTGTGGTTCCGAGAGGACTCGAACCTCTGACCTTTCGGATGTAAACCGAACGCTCTAACCAACTGAGCTACGGAACCATATATGTCGGGCAGGTCTAACGAACCCAAGCTACTAGTTCACCCTTTTTATTAAAAATCATTTCAGCCTCTTATTTTAACATATTTAGTAATACAGTTTACCTAATATTTGGTTGTAAATTTTAATTAGATTCATATTTCTACATAAAATATTTTTTTTGCAGATATCAAATATTAGCAATATCTATTTAAACAAATTTTGGGATAATAGTTGAAACCAATGCAATCTAAGAGTAAAGTTCAATTAAAGCTATTGGAATGAACGGTAATATTGCGATCACCATACTAATTTTACTATTCATCGGGCTTCTCGTAAGATTTATTTTTCCGGTAATATTTAGGAGTCTATTTAAAAAAATAAATAGTAGGAATAATAAACATAAAAATAATCTAACAGATCAAGAGAAAATCCAAGAGTTAAGAATGATGGAAGGTGAAGACCCTATAACAGGTAAAAGAATTAAAAAATAAATTTTACCTCAAAATTTTCATATATTAATTCTTTTTATCGCTTATTTAGTTATTTGCAGGACTCTTTACACATCACTTACTTCATATGTTTTCCAACAAACTTGCCGAGGCACGAAAGAGTGTGCTTACGACGAAACAAGCGTGTGCTTGCACTGAGCAAAGCGTGTGCCTGCACTGAGCAAAGCGAAGTGCGCGGGACAGGACTTGAACCTGCACGCTCGTAATGAGCACTACGTCCTCAACGTAGCCTGTATACCAATTTCAGCACCCGCGCTTAATATATTTTCCCTACTTTGCAAAGCGTGTGCTTGCACTGAGCAAAGCGTGTGCTTGCACTGAGCAAAGCGAAGTGCCAGGGACAGGAATCGAACCTGCACGCTCGTAATGAGCACACGGTTCTGAACCGTGCCTGTCTACCGATTTCAGCACCCTGGCATATTCTAAAGATTATATTTTTTTAAAAGAGCTTCTTTTCTTAAAGACAACATTGCCTTATCAGGCAACCGATTTTACTACTTCGCTAAAGCTATGTAGGACAAAGCAATAACCAGTCATTTTGTTTTTAATTGCCCTACAATTATATCAAATTAACGCTCCCAATGAAGTATAATGAAAAACTGTATGAAGTTAAGAAAGTTTATATTGATCTTACTGTTGATGATTTTATTTTCTTCAGTTTTCCAAAAAACTGCCTACGCTGTTGAGGATCCTCTCGCTGTACCCAATAATCCTTTTGGAATTCATATTCTTCATGAAAACGATATCGATAGCGCAGCAGATCTGGTGAATTCCAACGGTGGAGATTGGGGTTATGTAACATTGGTCATCAGAAATGATGAACGTGATGCAAAACGCTGGCAGAATATTTTTGATGAAATGCGAAAACTACACCTGATACCGATACTCAGATTGGCTACGATCCAAACCGCTGATGGATGGGAAAAACCAAAACATGCAGAGATCGATGCCTGGGTGAGCTTTCTGGATCAGCTTAATTGGGTTGTAAAAAACAGATATGTAGTAATTGGCAATGAACCGAATCACGCAAAGGAATGGGGGGGAGAAATAAATCCTGAAGAATACGCCAACTACCTTTTTAGTCTTTCACAAAAACTAAAAGAAAGATCAGATGAATTCTTTATAATGCCTGCCGGATTTGACGCATCAGCACCAAATTCCAAAGAGACAATATCAGAGGAACTTTATATAGATCTAATGCTGCAAAGCAACATTAACACCTTTGAATATATTGATGGATGGGCTTCTCATTCTTACCCTAATCCAAACTTCTCAGGCTCAGTATATGATAATGAGAAAGGAAGTATTAGAACTTATGAATGGGAAGTTGGTCTTTTAAAAAATCTGGGCATTAATAGAGAATTTCCTGTTTTTATCACTGAAACAGGATGGGCAAATGACATAGACGGAAAAAGCAAATATTCCAACGAGAATGATATTGGCAAAAATCTCACTTTCTCATACGAAGAAGTATGGAATGATAAAAACATCGTAGCAATAACCCCATTCATCTTAAACTATGAAAATGAGCCGTTTGATATATTTTCTTGGACAAAACCCGATGGAAGTTTTTATCAGTTTTACCACAAAGTGAAAGAGTTGCAAAAACCCATGGGTACTCCTATTCAGAAAAATATCATTAAAGTATTAGTGAGATTCACGCCTGAGATATTTTCTTTTAATGGCAAGAGGTTTTCTCTGGCAGTGGTCAAAAATACAGGCCAAAAGATCTGGACGAAGAAACTGCTTCAGTTCGCAGATTCCCGAAGCGGGAAAATATTAATTCAACCCATAAAATACTTCGGTGATACACAACCAGGGGATTACACACTAGCTTTTGTAAAAAAGTCATAATTACTATATAAGCCTAATATTTGGTAAAATACTGTAATATTTGTTTAAACAGATTAGCGCCCATAGCTCAATTCGGCAGAGCATCCGGCTCTTAACCGGCAGGTTGGAGGTTCGAGTCCTCCTGGGCGCACAAATAGTTTAGTTCAAGCCCTAGTATCGTGATGAGAATTGTGCGTGATTATTCCTCTTGGGTGTAAAAATTATTTTATGTGATATTAAAAATGCTCGTTTTTAAAAAAACTACCAAGTCTCAATCTATATTTGTCAAATCTTTGATATTACTTTCCATTCTGTTATGATTAATGGTGATCATGAAAGAACATAATATTAACCTGAATTTTTTGAACAAACTTGTCTTTATAATCATTTTCATTACCATAACTCCGGTGGCACTTTTTACCAGTATGTTTGCGCTTTCGACTGTCAGTAACAACAATAACGGCGACCGATCGTCAAAAAATGTTTATATGGATACACGCAGAGGAGTGCAGATCTATGCTTCGCTACCGGATGAGTCCCCAAGTGTCTCATCAGTACTTGGATTGGCTGATGCAAGAGTGGTTATTATAGAGAACTTTCTGAAAGAAAATAACTCTCCTATGACACCATATGCAGACTTTATTGTAAAAACTTCCGACAAATATGGCCTTGATTACCGCTTAATACCCGCAATTGCAATGAAAGAATCAGGCTTAGGAAGATTAATGCCTCATGATAATTGCAATAATGCTTGGGGCTATGGGATACATTCGGCAGGAACACTTTGTTTTGATAGCTGGGAAGAAGGTATCGAGGAAGTAAGCAGAGGGCTAAAAGTAAATTACCAAGATATAGGATTAGTAACTCCTGAAGAGATCATGTCAAAATGGATACCTCACTCTCCCGGCGGTCTGTGGGCTGTACATGTTGAGGATTATATGAACAGACTAAACTAAAGACACCAATATGTCCTCACCATATGATAATTATGATTATCCTTCTTATTGGAAGGGTCGTTCATATGAACACAGATCAGAGACACTTGTAATCAAAAGTTTTCTAAAAAAGCTTCCAAAAATCAAAAACATATTAGAAATTGGCGCAGGATACGGAAGGCTTACAAATATTTATAAAAAATATTGCCAAAATATCATTCTTAGCGATCCTTCCGGTAAATTATTAAAGATCGCTAAAAATGACCATAATGATAAAAATATAAAATTCCTAATTTCTGATCTCCAGCATTTAAAAAAACATATAAAACCTTCAAGTATTCAACTGGTTCTAATGGTTCGTGTTATTCATCATATAAAAAATTGTAAAAAAGCGATATCTATAATAAATAAACTGCTTAAAAGAAATGGCTATCTTATTTTGGAATTTCCTAACAAGATTCACATTAAAAACATCATTAAAAATTCATTAAAAGGCAATTTTAAATTTATAAATGATATTGTTGAGATAGATATCAAAAAGAATTTTAAAAAAAATCCCTTACCTTTTAAAAATTACCACCCTCAGATGATTATAGATACTCTAAAAAATAATGGTTTTAATATCATTTATATACGTTCTTCTTCAAATATAAGGAGTCCTTTATGTAAATATATTTTAGGTACGAAAATACTTTTAAAAATAGAGAAAAGATTTCACAAGGTCTTTTCAAAGTTAAGGTTTGGCCCATCCATATTCATACTCGCACAAAAAAAAGATAACTAAGATCTT
Organism: Candidatus Woesebacteria bacterium; assembly: GCA_016926185.1. GTDB lineage: Bacteria > Patescibacteriota > Microgenomatia > UBA8517 > UBA8517 > JAFGPD01. The sequence continues at coordinate 4,313 of JAFGPD010000053.1, forward strand.
CTTAATGTTTATAAAATTGCAAGAAATTACCACGAGTGAATTTTTTGATATTTTCTTTCCAATTATTAATTTATTTTCGTCCACGATATTAAGTACTTGGTTTTAAATAGAAAAAGATTATATGCGACTTGACAAGTCTTATAGTTTTATGCTATAGTACGTGCAGGTTTCGAGGCGCTCCGGTTTATTCCGGAAGTAGCGTTGAGATTAACAGAAGAGGTACGTTTACGTACCTCTTTTTTTATGGTGATAAAATTTACAAAAATAATTTCCATAGCAATTATTTGGGTAATTGTATATCTTTCATGCACGTCTCATAATACGTATGCATATGAATATATGGTGACTTCGTCTGCAAGTTTCAAAAAAGACGGGTCTGAATACTCTTTCGACCCAAGGATCGTGATTCTTAAAAATTTTTTGACAAGTCATAATTCACCCTTATCAGATCATGCAGTAGATTTTGTATCGATCGCTGACACATATGGTCTTGATTGGAGATTTGTTCCTGCAATTACAGGTGTGGAATCAACTTTCGGCAAAAGAATTCCCTACAATTCTTATAATGCTTATGGATGGAACAGTGGTGATTATTATTTTGATTCCTGGGAACATTCGATCGAGCATGTGAGCAAATTCCTGAAAGAAAACTACATCGATGATGGTTTGACATCTATTGATCAAATAGCCAGACGTTATGCGGCAAGTCCTGATTGGGCTTGGAAAGTGAAATACTTCCAAGAAAAGATCGATCCATTACCACTCGAGTTTACCCTTTAAGCTCATTATTGATATAATTGAAAACAGGCCGTTGACCAGTTAAATACACAGGTTCTAAAATTTTTGGACTAAATCACAAAATATTTGAATTGCTTTAGTGTAAACTTGAAAACTGAAGTATTAACTGGCCGAGGTGGCGCGGTGTCCTTCGAAGCATTAGCGAAGGAGGAGAACTGGTTCCCTGAAAGGGAATGAGAGATTGAACAATCGATAAATTAGTTTAATAAATTATTATGTTTAAAAACTAGCCGAGGTGGCGGAACTGGCAGACGCGCAGGATTTAGGATCCTGTGTCTATTGCAGACGTGGAGGTTCGAGTCCTCTCCTCGGCACTTCGCATCGCTCAGTGTAAACACACACTTTCTCGGTAAAAGCTCTTGAAAACGATATAATTAGAGGGGGGCAGAAGTTAATACTGAGTAGTGTAACGACGAAGTAAGTCCTCTCCTCGTCAAAAATTATGGAATTGAAATTTTTAGGTACATCTTCCGGCTGGCCACTGCCAAGATTGGGTTGTAAATGCAATATCTGTAGATCAAATGACCCAAAGGATGTTCGTTTAAGACCATCTCTTCTTATAAACGATGAAGTTCTTATCGATGCATCTCCGGACATCTATCACCAGATCAAAAAATATGACCTCGATCCTACCAAGATCAAATACATTGTCCTTACTCACGCCCACGATGATCACATAATGGGCCTTTTTGACCTTAGTCATGTGTACAACAATAAGACAAAACCTATACTTATATCGACAAAATCTGTTCTTGATCAAGTCAATAAAAAATTACGTGCCTCATTTTTCTCTTTTATAAAGACTTCCTTGTCACCTTTCAATAAACTCACTCTTGGAAGCTCAACAGATATCTGGCTAATTCCTGTTCGGCATAGTGTCGAAGCATATGCAGTAAAGATAAAATCCAAAAAACCGTTCCTTTACGCACCGGAATTCCGTAGCATTCCCGGTCCAAGCAAAAAATATATCGGTGACCTTGATCTGATGATCATTGACGGCTCAAGCAAGACTAGAGTTGGACAAGCAAGGGGACACGAGACGATAGAAGAAGGAATAAAGGTAGCACAAGAGTTGTCAGCTAAAAAGATCTACTTTACCAATATTGGACATAAAACTGATACTCATAATGATCTCACTCTGTTTGTAAAAGAAAAAGGAGGTGACAAATTCAACATTGCCTTTGATGGCCTTGAATTAAAGTTGTAAAATAAAATTATGAATGAACTGCCTATTGAACATATTCACAGAGAGAAAGAAAGTCAGCACGCAACACTAGTTTTGATGTTACTTCCTGCAATAGTTTTCTTCTTAACTATCGCAGTACTTTTTCTAAATCACAACTCTCAAACTTACAAATTATCCGGAAAAAATGAGGATTCTACGGTATTAGGAGAGACTGGTAGTAACATCTATAGCAGATAGTTATACTTCCTTAAGAATTTATGAAATCAAAAAGTAAAAATATACTTCCAATTTTTCTAATATTATCTTTAGCATCAGTATTTGTATTTTTGATAATTAGTCGACGTCCTCAGACAAATACCACTACTAGTGTTAGTTTTCCCAAAATAGACCAAAATAAATTTAATAAAACACTTTTTGTCGGTGATAACAAAATTAAAGCGGCTATTGCCGATGATCCTGAAGAAACAAGGATCGGTCTTTCTGACACAAAAGAGCTTTGTGAAGACTGCGGGATGTATTTTGACCTTGGATATAAAGATACTATTCCAACTTTCTGGATGAAAGATATGAGTTTTCCTATTGATATAATCTGGATAGACGACGGAAAAATTGTTGATATCACGAAAAATATACCTGCACCTGAACCCGGAATGAATGATGCTGAACTTCCTCGGTATAGGCCGAGTCATGTGGTGGACAATGTCTTAGAAGTGAACGCAGGTTACTCAGATCAACTGGGAATACAAATCGGAGATACGATCATATTAACAGAAAAATAATATTGGGTTAAATTATTAGTATACATTCGTATCATTCGTATTCATTTGTATATTAGTATTATCCAAGGTAAATTCTTCTAGTTCCTTAACTCCGCCAAATGCAATTCTGTCCGGCACCACCGTTTTATCAGCATAAAGCATCCGCGCAGGAGTTATCATATAGTTTCCCCAGCGCTCATTGGTTTTATCTATTGAATTGACCAGCTTTTCTTTTTTTACGACATCTTCAAAAAGTTCAAGTTGAACAGAATCACTATCCCTAAGATCAAAAACGGAAACAGCAAGTTCGCGAACCGGCTTTTTCAGAGAAGACCTGCACAAAATTGTAAATACCTTTTTATAGATCTCTCGGCTGTCAAAAAGCTCTTTTTCAAAAGTAACTGCCTTATGCCAATATGACCAATCACGATACATGACGCTTAAATGAATCCCTTTTGCCTTAAGCCCCGCTCTTCTTAATCTAAAGCCCATTTTTTCCACCAGCTTTGTCAAGATAGGGGAAAGTTCTTGCGGTGTTTTGAGAGGCTTTGGTAGGGCATAGGAATTACCATAACTTCTCCTTCCGAACTCAATATCATCTATCTCCCAGCCATGAAGGCGGACATACCAGTAATAACCATTGATCGACTGGAATGCTGCTTTTATTTTCCATAAAGGCGCGTCGTAAAAATCATTCACGGTGTATATCCCAACAGAATTAAGTCGGGCGGTATTTTTAAACTTTATCCCGCAAAGGTCCGTTAATTTCAGATTAGAATATATTGATCGGAAATTTTTGCAGTTTATTTCATCCAGCCCGTCTGGTTTATTAAGCCCCGCCGCTGTTTTTGCCAAAAACCTGTTTGGGGCTATGCCGACCGAAACAGTCAGCCATTCGCCGATCTCACTTTTAATTTTTTGTTTAATCTCCTTTGCAACACTGTGCATAACATACTTTGACAGGGGTAACCCCTGTCCATTGGAATTTAGCATCTTGGCAGTATTAGACTTGTGAAGATGCAAATACCCTTCCATATTCAGCACAAATTCATCGATCGACCTGGGAGCAAAATCACTAGTATATCTGGAGATAAGTTTTCTGAGTTTGAGATGAACATCTCTGTACTTCCAGGGGTCTGGTTCGAGAACAACAAGTTCAGGACATATGGCTTTACCGTCCTTCACTCTCATTCCCACCTTTATCCCCAGCTTTTTTGCCTCGACCGAGGGTGCAACAATGCATCCTGAAGGAGTAGTATAAGCAGCAACAGCAATGGGTTTTCCGCGAAGAAGGGGATTGGCCTGCTGCTCAATGGTTGCAAAACAGGAATTAAAATCAATATGCATAGTAGTAGACGGTGCTTTATTGAAACCTAAATCTGTTACGTTTCCTTTATATTTCATGGTCTAGGACTCTTGCCCTTCCGTAGTCCTAAGATTATCGAAGGACGAAGGAGGGTGCATCACGGTGGAAGGAGCCTTATTGAAACTTAAATCTGTTACGTTTCCTTTATATTTCATTTGCAAATAGTGCAAAAATCAAAATGCAAAATGAAAATTCAAAATTTAAAATTTGAACTTATCCTGACAATCCATCGCTGATTTGTTCCAATCTCCAATGCAGACTGTCGGTATTCAAAACGATCCGGAAAAACATGGACTTGCTGCAAACAGAAAATACATGAAATAAAGTTCTGCCTTTCCTAAAGGTGTGATGCAAGCCAACCTTCTTAACTCCATAGAGCCTACCGTTCCAGATAAGAGCCTTGGGTTCAACCTTGCGCTTTTGAGAGTCAAAGGTAAAAGAAACTGATACTGGAATGTCTATTTTTTCAATCATAGTTTTACAAAAGGCAAAAGGGTAAAAGGTTAAAATCTTTTTACCTTCTTACTATCTAGCCATCTCACCCCAATAATACCCAAATGTTATATTTATTTATACTACCATACAAAACACGAAGTCAAGTACCTTTTCGACGCAAATATATCAATGAAGTTTTTTAATAATTATCTTCCCCTCATAAAGTTAAATCCTCTATTAAGTTTCCTAATAGCTGTCCCTCCTCCTATACTTATCTTTTCTCCATCTCTTATTACAATTATATGCGTATTTTTGGGACGTTTACTTCCATCTTTTCGAGGTTCCTGATGAGTTGTAAATATATCAATAACCTCACCAGGCTCTGACGAAACCCTCAATCCACAATTAGCTGGAAATATTTCGATTATATCACCCGGCTTGGTACTATCAGCACGAATCATTGAATTGTCAGGATTATATTTTGGTTGTCCTTCAGTTCCTTTCATAAAAAATTACCGCTAGAACGTGAATTGTAGCAAATCGTGTATATGACTTCAAATTAATTTATTTATATCCAAATCTCTAAATCCTGAATCTGATGTTATTTGATATAAATTGTGTCAAAGATATATCCTTGACACACAAAATAATAACTTTCTATTATTAAAATAGAGATCATGAAGTTATATAAAAAATATCCATTTACTACTTTTGTATTCTTGTTTTCATTGATCTTTTTTACATTCAAATATCTTGCTGTAAATGTCTTATCTGCAACTGCATCTCATATCGTAATTTCCGAAGTTCAGATTTATGGAGCTTCTTCATCTGAGGATTTTATAGAACTTTACAACCCCACAGATACTGCTATTGATCTGACCAGTTATCGACTTGTCAAAAGAACAAGCTCGGGAGCAACTGATAGCAATATAGTTTCTTTCCAATCTGGAGATATAATACCGGCACATGGTTTCTTTCTGTGGTGTAATAGCTCCATCTCAGAAAGCTTAAGCTGTGACAGAAGTACCTCACAAAATGTTTCCAACAACAACAGTGTTGGTCTTCGTGATGGCGACACTGATACAGGAACTTTAGTTGATTCTGTTACATTCGGTTCCCCCTCCTTTCCGCTGGGAGAAATGGACTTTATAGGAATGGGTTCTGTGCAAGTCCCTGGTCAGGGAGAAAGCATTGAAAGAAAAGCCTGTCCAGACTCAACATTCTCCACAATGAGTAATGGTGACTCCAGCAGTGGTAATGGAGAAGACACAGATAACAACTCTTCTGATTTCGTGAATAAGCTTGACCCAGAACCTCAGAATTCGTCATCTTCTATCGAAGTATCAAGCTGTGGAGGATTTTCTTCTCCGACACCAACATCACAAACTACTCCGACAGCAGAGGAAACACCAACCCCGACAATTGAACCCACTCCTACTGATACAATAACTCCTACACCAACGTATTCTCCCACACCAACATTAGAACCGACTACAACTCCCGTAATTGAACCGACACCCACTGAAACAATAACTCCTACTCCCACAGAAACTCCTCAACCTACGCCAACACAACCCGGCAGAGTAATAGGAAGATTTATATTTCCCGGTTATGTTAAGACTTGCAGATTAACTCTTGAAGTTGAAAAATACGGATTCTTCTTCTACGCGATTCCATTGATCACTTGTGATTAACTCCCAAATTAATTTAAAAATGAGGTTTCTTTCATGGCATCTCTTATTTGCTCCTCATTCATTCCGAAATGATGACCTATCTCATGAATGACAGTATTTTGAATATTTCTTACCAGATCTTTAATATTTTCAGAGACCCTTAGAAGTGGTATTCGAAACACCGTTATTTTGTCAGGAAGCTGCCCGCCTATCCCGTATCTTCCTCTTTTTGTTCTGGGTATTCCTTCATATAAACCCAATAGCATGCCTTTTTCACCGCGCTTTCTTAATATATGAAGTTGATATTCTGCAGGCCAGTCCTCAACCAGAATATTGACATTTTCCATCTTTTCTCGGAATTCTTGAGGAATGTTTTTTATCGCAGCTTCAACAATACTTTCGAAATCCTCATTTTCCATTTTTCATCTTCAGAGCATAAACAAAAGAGGTCAAATATATTATTGCCCCATACAAACAAGATGACTTTAATGGATTATCTATGCTTCCAAGACAAGTCTGAATTTCCCCTGTATCTGAACGTAAAAGCTGAAAAACTTCATTGCCGAAAACAGAAAATGCAAAAACAGTCCCGAAGGCAAGTAAGTAAGTCAGATACTTTTGACTTTTTTTCAATATTACCTCATCAGTTATTTTAAGATTACGTAAAGACCAGATAAAAGCCGCTAAAAAGGCTATGGCGCCCCAAAAACAAGGTGTCAGGACCGGATTGGTCAGATAACAATCCCTAAATTTGAAAATCGTTCCCTCAAATCCATAAAAGTTACGAAAACTAATAAACACATTTGTCCAAGCGTAAATGACACCGAACAAAAGAATGACACTTTGAACTTTCAGTTTGTTTTTCATAAATTCATAAATTGCTTTTCTATTATAAACCATAGACAAAACATTTGAATCTATGAAAATCAAAAATACGAAATGAATGGTAAAATTGCTCTGATGAAATACTTTATTGGATTTTTGATCGGTTTACTTTTATTAAGTGTTGGTTTTTGGTTAGGATTAAGCTCCAAAGAAGGATTGTTTGATGACAAAATAACCAATGTCTTTACCAACGTAATAAAAGAAGAAAGTCTAGATCTCGATCAATACTCTATAGAAAATTTAACAAGTACAGAAATAAAATCAGGGAAAATAGAAATTTTGGAAAAAACACAAGATAAAGAAAAGTTTTCCACGTATCTTTTCCGTTTCAATTTCAATCCTGACCCCATTGAAACTTATGAGAAATCGTCTACGGGTGTGATAAATATTCCCAAAGACAACAATAAACCAGATATCATACTGATGATCAGAGGATATGTTGACCAAAATTACTTCGTCTCAGGAATGGGAACCAGAAGATCTTCAGAATATTTTGCACAAAATGGATATATTACTATAGCTCCTGATTATTTAGGATACGGTGGGTCAAGTGAAGAGTCAAAAAACATTTTTGAAACTCGTTTCCAGACTTACACAACCACTCTTTCTCTTCTGAAGTCTCTGGAAAAAATAAAAAGTAATTCTAGGATAATTTCTTGTCATTCTGAACTTGATTCAGAATCTTGCGATAATATTAAAGAATTATCTAGTGCAAAAGATGTCTTTCTATGGGCACATAGCAATGGCGGTCAGATTGCCCTTACTGCTTTAGCAATTACAGGCAAAGTTTATCCCACAGTTTTATGGGCACCTGTGACAAAACCTTTTCCTTATAGCGTTTTGTATTATACCGACCAATCCGATGACGGAGGCAAGCTTATAAGAAAAGAGCTGTCGCGACTGGAAGAATACAATGATGTCTCAAAATTCTCTTTTACTGATTATCTTGATCGTATCTCTGCCCCGATACAAATTTATCAAGGCACAAATGACGATGCAGTCCCCGTTGAATGGAGTCAGACATTCTTCTCAAATCTGAAGAATAGTTACGAAGAAAGAGAAATAGAACAAAGTCTTGATCTGATCATCAAAAATAGAGCCGATCACAATCTTGTCCCCGGCTGGGAAGAGACAGTTGAACAAAGTCTAAAGTTCTTTCAAAAATATTAATTTATCAATAATTTTGTATGATACTTACTATAAGGTATTTATATGATAATATATACGCTATGACAAAAAACAAAGAAGAGGATCATCGCTATGCCATTGATTCTCTGAGGAATCTTATTGACCATATAAGTAGAAGTATTGCTTTGCTTGATATGGATCATGATCTCTGGGTAAGTGATTTCGAAAATGGTAAGGTCACAGAAGAGGAATTTAGAAAAGGTTCAAAAATAAATAGAAATGGTCGAGAAACTCGTCAGGAACAACTTGATGAAATGCTCAGTGAGATCGATAAAGGAGGTTTTAATTTAGATACAAAATATATTGATTTCTTAAATTCAATCAATTCCAAAGAATAATTAGAATCTATTTAACTTAATATTTTCTTGATTGACAAAATAATCACATTTATTCACAATTGAAATACAAATGAAACTAATCATAAAAATACTTTTAAACGCGGTGGCTTTATACGTTGTTGCTTTCATAATCCCTGATTTTAGATTTGATGGATTGGACTCACTTTTTGTTGCATCAATAATAATGGGAGTGGTGAATACCTTCATAAAACCGGTCCTTCAGATACTATTTCTGCCTGTATCAATAATTACTCTTGGCATATTTGCATTTTTAATAAATGTCGTGCTTTTGTGGGGAGTCAGCTATTTTGTGCCTGGATTTGACATTTATAATTTTTCCACAGCTGTCATTTCCGCCGCAGCTTTGATGTTGGTATCTCTTTTTCTCAATAAATTATCCGAAGACAAAAATAAAAATAAGTGATCTTTTGAACCCATTGAGATATTACAGATCTAAATCAAAAAACTCAAAATTCAATGCCCCAAAAGCAAAGTTTAATACTCCCTCAAGAGTAAGGGTTGTGGAAAATATAAAAAATTCACTGCTTTACCAAAAAGCAAAACATCATCTGAACAAAGGTTAACCCTTAATATAATCATATTTTTCATATATAATACCTTGAACCACGTTTGTGGTATATTTTTTTTCAAATACAATGACAAAAGAAAAAAAGACGACTAAAAAGAAAAAAGGCAAAAGTACAGCAAATACTTCGCCAAAAAAAGAAAACAGTGCTGTCAAAAGTGTCGTGGCCAAATCAAGTGACGGAACCATTCAGATAACTTTTACTTTAGACAAAGCTTTAGTCAAAAAAGAACTTGAGAATACCGCTTCAAAACTTGCTGAAACTTTGGAGATAAAAGGTTTTAGGAAAGGAAAAGCTCCAACTGAGAAAGTAATGGAGTCTATTGATCAAAATCAGCTTATTCAAAATACTCTCAACAGGATCGTGCCAAAGATGCTTGACGATTCATTCAAAGAACATGATCTTAACCCGATAATGTTTCCCAAGGTTGAGCTTCTAAAAGCAGACAAAGATAGTGATTGGCAGCTAAGAGCCACAACTGCTGAAATGCCGGAAGTAAACTTGGGGGATTATAAAAATATCATCAGACAGGAAGCTAAATCTGGTGAGATTTGGACCCCCGAAAAAGCAAAAAAACAAAGTGAGACTGGCGAAAAAGACAAGGAAAAAACTCAGGCAGAAAAAGAACAGCATATCATGAAAATTCTTTTAGAAAACATCAAATTTGATGTTCCAAAAGTGCTTGTAGAAGAAGAAGTCAATGCAAGACTTTCCAAACTTCTTGATCAAATTGATAAATTAGGCTTAAACCTTGAAACCTACCTTAAATCTGTTGGCAAAGATGCTGAAAAATTAAGAGAGGAATATAGCTCCCAAGCTAAAGAAACACTGAGACTTGAGTTCATTCTATTAAAAATTGCAGAAGTGGAAAATATTTCTGCATCAGATGAAGAAATGGAACCTTACATAAAGCAGCTCGAAGGATCTAAAGATGTCACCGATGAAAACAAGTCTCAGCAGATAACCTACATTAGAACTGCACTTAGGAAAAGAAAGACTTTGGAAATGCTTCTATCACTCATACCTAATAATTAAGTAGTTCAATTGATAAAATCAATTATTTTTTCTTCAATAAATATAGAAATAATTTTAATTCTTCTTTCTGATTGAAAAATCGGTAATTTAGGTGTAAAATTCAAGGCAATTTGAGGCTAGCGAATGACAAACACTAATAAAAAGACAGCACAGCAAAACACAAAATATAAGAACGTATTAGAGACACTTAAGTCCTTTGAGACAAATGTCAAAGATACAGTTAAAGAAGATATTATAAAAGGTATCCAAAAAGACGCGATTGATCAGATCTTCGGACCAAGGAATGAATCCGGCAGATCCATGACGGGGACAATTGAAGCTGGAGAATCCATAAGAATTGCTGAAATACTATCAGGTGAACGCGGACAAATCGAAAAACAGAAAAAACAGGTATTTGTTGAAAAAAGGCTTCTCGAAGAAGAAAGGCTGAGAGTGCAGGAAAAAACTAATCAGCTTAGATTGGAGCTTAAGGTGATAATGGACGAAGTGCTTGTTCTTTCTCAGTCCACACAGGAGCTTGGAGAGGAAATTCAGATCGCTGCAATGCAGGCACCGATCGAGCCCGGGGAGTATCACATTGCATTTTTCGAAAAACTTCTCAGTTTTATTACTTCTTTTCGTAAAAAGATCGAAAAAGCATCCACTTGGCTTGCAGTAAGTAATCAAAGAGCGCAAAAGAAAAATTACTGGGCACAATACAAAAAACACGGCTCAAAGTTCTTATTATCCGGTGAACACTATTTAACTCGTTCAGCAGGTTAAATAAATTTGACAAGAGATAAAAATTAGCTGTAGAATATTCCAAATCATGATAGCAATAAAAAATACATTTTTTGTATTTTTCTTTACCTCCTAATTTCTAGGGGGTAAGTTGCTTTTCTAAAAAAAGAATTTACTTAAAAACTTAACCTCCTAGAAATGGGAGGTTTTTTAGTGGAAAAAATGTCAAGAGAACAATCACATAAAGATATTGCATCATCTCAGGAACAATTACTGGCCGTGGGTGAAAAAGGACGAATAATTGAATACGATGGAAAAGTTTTAATTGCAAAACATGAAAGACATCGTTTCAGAGAGAATGGTCTCTCTACAAGAAATATTTACCCGTCTGATACTGTTGAACTACCTTATAACTATAACTACATTAGTTACGAACAGACTCATGAACTAGTAAATAATTATCTTGTTATGTTAAAAAGGGGTATAAGACCACCTAGTAATACTACCGGAATAGAACTCGAAGGAACCTTTGTAAATAGAAGGGGTGAACTTGAAAGAGATGTCTTTAATAAAGCAAGACAAAATTCTAGAAACCTTAATCCGGAATTAATGGAATCTACTGGAGAATTCGTCACAGCACCGGAAAACGGTTCATATTTAAAAGATCCAGTACAAATTGCAAATGGATTGGGTAAAGCAATTTTTGAAGGCATAGAAACTGCCGAGGAGATGGATTGCAGATTTGTGATAACCTCAAACCCTGAGGTTCCTGGAAATCAAAATAATACAAATATACCTTACCTTAATAGATTTGCTCCTATTGTAAAAGATGATGCATATAGCTACATGCAAAATATCCCTCAACAAACAAGGAATATTTATGAAAGTGTTGGAAGATCAGTCGAAAATATTCTCTCACCAGAACACAAAACACTCGATTGGCCAAACCAAAGCACTCATATTCACTCAGGAATAGCCCAACATGATGATGAAAAAATGGATCCCAGAGTAGCCCTAGTTGCTGCACATATTAGATTATCACCTTTCGCAAAAATTATCCGATCAACTCTTTACTCAACAAGATATTTTTACGGAAAGGAATTTGATGCAAAAGATACAAGAGCACAATCAAGATGGTTACTTCACACTACACATGAAACAAATCTACCCAACAACTATCCACAATATGTTCGTGAATCTATTACATCAGTTATTAATGGAGATTCTCCTGACATATCACGATTCACAGGTGGTCACGATAGAACAAGGATAACACCAAAAAAAACAGTCGAGGATATTGGTGCCCCAGCAACACCTGACGCACGAGCCGTACTTGCTTTTGCATTATCCCAAGAAATAATGAATACTCTTGCACTTGAAGCCCTTCAATATTCAAAAGGGGATGAAACTAAAGCTTTGGAATATCTACAAAATACTTATGGTGGACTACTCACAGCTCAACCTGGACTTGGTGAAAATTCTGATCATGATTGGGATATAAAATTTAATAAAAACGGTTACAGTGATCCTGATATTAATAGTCAACTCAAAAATACAGTAATCTTAATTGAGAGATTGGGGAATGAATATCCTGTCCTTTCTATCAATTCAAAAATCGTTAACTGTATGCTGAGAAATGCTTCATATCAACCAACCGAGTTGAATCTTCAATCACGTTTAGGTATAGATGAAAACGGTAAATACGATCCTCTTATACCTATCAAGGGATTAGTATCTGATCATAAAAAAGGGATGGATCCTAATGAGCTAGCCTCAATTCAACATCATGCGTCAAAAAAACAAGCAGAAGCACTAATGAACATTGAAACTGAAGGCGATCTCTTAGTTTTCTATGGTCTTAAATAAAAAAACAACGTTTATTGACAATCTAAAAAAATATAATTTATAATACCTTCAACATGTCAAGAAATCTTTTCCTTAACCTCATTAGCATTCTCCTTATTAGGAGCTAGCTGATCGTGGTGAAGGAAAAGTTATAAAAGACTAGCAAAACAAAAGAATCAAACCTCTCACCACGAGAGGTTTTTTTAGTGGAAAAAAAATGAGTGTCGAAGCAATAAATGAACAAAACATATTCTCAAACGGCAATCCTCCAGAAATAGGTATAGGAAAACATAATGTAGGTAGTGGTGTTCTGAGAGATTCGGACCGTCAAATAATAAATAAAATTGATGCAATGTATGGTGCCAGACTCGGACATTTGCCTAATGCTACAAGCAGACACATAGCTTTAATTGAAAAACCTCATCAAAGTACTACCAGCAAGATGCATTTGGAATATCTTTCAACTATGTACGGTGTAAGAATTGAACAGATGACAGCAAAGGAAGTTAACGAATTGCCAGGATCAAAATTAGTCGTACCGTACATTTACACAGCTGATGTTGATAGAGTAAATGGTCCAAACACTCGTAAGTGGGGATTACCTCGTGCATTAGTAGATGCTCTAAAAAACAAGGCACAAGCTCATTTAGACATGCGAGAATTACAAACTCATGGAATATTACCCGTAAATTTTGATGTTACTAATACTGACAGACTGACAACTGATACGTTACCTTTTATTACAGGTGTTGAACAAAGTTATGACTATTACGGTGTTGCGAATAAATATCCTGTAGGTGTAATGATTCGACCACAAGGATGTGACGGAGGTTATGGTAATGCTGTTGTAGAACAAACTCAGAGAGGTATTGCTTACACACCGGATGGTAACAATGAAAGAACCGAATATTATAGTAGTTGGAAAGCCGCGCTAGGAGCGGCAGAAGGACACGTTAGATCCAGTTCAAAAGATGCCAATCCAGAAATTGTAGTTAGCAGATTTATAGACGTGGAAGATTCACCTGGTATGACAATGTTTATGATTGATGGTGAATCACATAGTTTGGGTTGGAATGGTCAGCTAATGTCTGCTAATGGAAAAGCATGTGTTGGAACAACAACCTTCAACCCAATCTCACCTTACTCAAAAAGAATGAAATCAGAATACGAAGACCGTTCTGCAGAAGCTTTAGCAAATCACATTCATGCAGTAGCAGAAAAACATGGTGTAAATCTAAATGGAACTAGAGGGCTTTTGAATGTCGACTTAATGATCCCTGGAGAAGCTGAAAGACTGTATCTTGAAAGATCTGGACAAAATCCTAATATTATATATGTTGCTGAATTCAACCCTAGATGGACAAACGGTTCGGATGCAGCTGCTGCAGTTGTATGGGCAACGAGAAGAGAACATACAGCTCGGGAATATATGCAAACCGTTAGAGGAGGTCTATTGGCGGTTGATAAAGAAAAGGTTCCTTATAGAAGCAGTGAAGAAAGGTATGATAGAGCGTTAAGAATAAATGAAGACTTAAGAGAACAAGGCAGCGGTGTTATACTTCGTATGCCTGGCCAAGATACTATTGGTGTTATCTATCATGGTGACACACAAGAAGCGAGAAGGAAATTTTTAAGAGAGATATAATTTTATGAGTAAATATACTATTGATCTTGCAAAAAAATTAATTAATATAAAATCCGTAAAAGAGAATACGTCTGCTCTTAAAAAAGTCTTAAAACTTGCCCAAAATGAACTCTCAAAAACTAATCATAAGAACTTCTCTTCTAACAATTCACCAAGCATAATCTTTTACAATACCAAAACGCTTCCTAAAAAATTTAAATTAATCTTGAACGGGCATCTAGATGTTGTAGACGGAAAGCCTGAACAATTTAGACCTTACATTAAAGGAGATAAGTTATATGGGAGAGGAGCGATCGACATGAAGGGGCCTGCGGCAGTGTTGATAAAAGTATTTAAGGATGTTGCGAAAAAAGTAGATTATCCTTTAGGATTGCAACTTGTAACAGATGAGGAAACAGGGGGTTTTAATGGAACAAAGTACCAAATTGAAAAGGGAATAAAAGCAGATTTTGTTCTTGCAGGTGAAGCTACTGATTTTAAGGTCAATAATAAAACAAAAGGAATTATATGGGTAGACATCACTTCTAAAGGAAAGACGGCGCATGGAGCTTACCCTTGGAAGGGAGAAAACGCTATTTTTAAAATGAATGTTTTTTTGAATACTCTATATAAATCTTTCCCAATTCCAAAAGATGAAATGTGGAAAACTACCGTTAATGTTTCAAAAATAAATACTACTAATGATACTTATAATAAAGTTCCTGATAGTTGCAGTGTCTCTTTAGACATACGTTTTATTCCAGAAGACAAAGATAAAATAATTAAAGATTTGCGTTGCTTATTACCAAAGGATTTTGAACTAAACATAAAAATACAAGAATCCTGTCAGTTAACAGATGAGAGCAATGAATATATTAAAAAACTCCAAGAATCTCTTAATAAAATAAATGGAAGGAAATCCTCAATGCTAGCAACACATGGTGGAGCTGATATTCGTCATTACAACAAAGCAGGAATTAACGGGGTCACCTTTGGTCCAGTGGGAGACGGACTTCATACGAATAGCGAGTGGGTAAGCATAAAAAGCTTGGAAAAATACTACGAAATCTTAATTGATTTCCTACACAAAATAAAATGAAAGAAAATGAAGAATATATTAGAGTTCGAGTAGGACTTCTCGATACCGATGGCATGGTAGATACATCTTGTCAAATAAGTTTCGAGGAAGCAGCTAGAGACGGGTTAGTTGTATCAGAAGATATCGTGCTAGATAACGGAATAACAGAAAGAAGATTTTACCGAGTTATTCGTAATCCTGAATTTACCAACGGTCAATGAATATATCTCTAGTTTCATAATTAGCTCGGGACTTTTTACTCTCCCTTTAATCTGATAAAATACCATAACCTGATCGGTTAGCTCAGTTGGCTAGAGCGCATACTTGACGTGTATGAGGCCACAGGTTCGAGTCCTGTACCGATCACTTCGTTGCTTTCACTCCTAAGTGCAAGCGCGTCTAGTGTATGGGCCTGTCGTTCAATGGTAGGACACGTGGCTGGCAGTCATGTAATAGGAGTTCGATTCTCCTCAGGTCCACACTTCTTGGGAAATCTTTTATCAAAAGACAATACATAATATTTAACATTCCGATATCTTCCTTGAATATTGGATGTACATATATTATAATATCCTATAATACTTTATGAAAGAGAAGAATACTGTCTCTCTTAGACAGCTTGCAAAAACATTTAATATACCTATGGATGTTGCACGTGCATTGGGGAAAAATGCTCTTCTAAGCCAGGTGGGTGATATATTGGGCCATACTTCAACAAGATGTGATGATTGTCAAACTGCTGTTCAGTATACTGGAGATTTAGAAAGAGATTTTGGTGAAGATATTAAATCCTTATCTTCAAAAATAAAATAAAATTTTCAAAATAATTTTCTACTTTCATCAAACTTCTGATATATATCTTTTTAAAAATATATCGAATTATAATAAAGAGTCTGATATATTTAGTTAATGAGGAAAATTGTTGAAAAAGCTAATATAAACGGTCAGTCAATTAAAGATATTCTTAAGAATGGGTTTTTCAGTGGTATTGGCTGGGCTTTCGGAGCAACTGTTGGTTTCACTGTTATATCAACAATACTAGCCACAATTTTAAGAGCAGCCGGTGGTCTACCTTTTGTCGGAGGAGTGATCGCTTCTATTGTTCAGGCAACATTAAACCAACTGGTTGAAAACTCTCCGCTTTTCCAGTGATCATTGATTTCACTAAATCTCAAAGCTATAATTAATCATTCCGTTAATACTCGGGAATAAAGGTAAAGTTATTAAAAGTGCGAAAGAGATTCGGGATCGAGGCTGAAAGTTCCGATCACACTGTTCTTTACGTATAACCATCCGGGAAGGAAATAAAAGAGTGATCCGCCTACGTTCTAAAAAAAACTACGGCGAGATAATAGAAGTGGAACCGCGGTTAAATATAATCGTCTTCAATTGAAGACGATTTTTTTGTGTACTTTATTTGATTATGCTAATAGTACACAATCCATCCGTAGCTTTAGCGGAGGAGGATGGATAAATTAGTATAGAAAGCGTTTTGGATTTTATATTTTATTAGACTTCCAAAACCTTGGCGAAGGAGGGTAATTAATATAATATTAGAAATATGAGTAAAGATAGAAGTAATTTAGACAATTTAAGGCACTCAGCAAGTCACCTTTTAGCTGCTGCCGTCCTTCAAATGTGGCCGGATGCCAAACCGACTCTCGGTCCTCCCATTGAAAATGGATTCTATTACGACTTTGACTTTGGAAAAGCAAAGATCACAGAGGAGGATCTTCCAAAAATTGAGGAGAAAATGCATGAAATTGCAGAAAGCTGGAAAGGTTTTGAAGAAGAAAAAGTTACTGCAGAAAAGGCAAAGGAATATTTCAAGGATAATACCTACAAAACTGAAATGATCAAAGAACTTGCCGACAAAAAGAAAGATATTACATTTTACAAATCCGGTGACTTCATCGACCTTTGCGGAGGAGGACACATCGATGATCCAAAAGACAAACTAAAACATTTCAAGCTTTTATCAATTGCCGGCGCTTACTGGCGGGGAGACGAAAAAAACAAAATGCTCACCCGTATATACGGAACGATTTTCCCAGCAGAAAAAGAGCTTAGTGAGTATCTCGAAAACCTCGAGGAGGCAGAAAAATACAATCACAGAACGCTGGGAAAAGAGATGGAGCTTTTTGCAATTTTTCCTGAGATCGGTCCAGGACTCCCAGTGTGGCTGCCAAAAGGCTATGCGATGAGAAGAGTTCTGGAAGATTATATGATAAAGCTTGAAAGAGGATTTGGATATGAACACATTCTTTCACCCCATATCAACAAAGAAGATCTTTTCAAAACCTCCGGTCATTTAGGGTTTTATGATGAATCGATGTATGCGCCAATTGAGATAGAAGACCAGAAATACTACTTGAAACCAATGAACTGTCCTGCAGGAATGACGGTATATAAAATGAAGACAAGAAGCTATCGAGATCTGCCGATAAAGCTGGGTGAATTCGGCACTGTTTATCGCTTTGAAAAAACCGGGGAACTCCATGGGCTTCAGAGAGTTCGCGGATTTACCCAAAACGACGCCCACATATTTTGTACTAAAGAACAGTTAGTTGATCAAATACAGGAAGTGATCGATATGATGCTGATATTCTATAAAGACCTCGGATTTAAAAAATACAAGTTCGTTCTTGCCCTTTCAGATCCGGAAAAAGAAAAGTATAAGTTCTGCGGTTCACGAGAAGGCTGGGACTGGGCTGAAAACACACTAAGAGAGGTTTTAAAGAATAATAATCTAGAATTCACTGAAAAAGTAGGTGATGCTGCATTCTATGGTCCAAAAATAGATGTCTTAGCAGAAAATGTATATGGAAAATCAGATGCAATTTCAACAGTACAAATTGATTTCAATCTTCCTGAACGTTTTGATCTTTCTTTCGTTAATGAAAAGGGGGAAAACGAAAGACCATACGTAATTCACAGAGCATTGGTTGGCTCTTTTGAGAGATTCTTTGCATTTTTGATCGAATACTATAAAGGTTCTTTCCCTGTTTGGTTTGCACCAGTCCAAGCTAAGATACTGCCAATAACAGATAGGAATCTTAAGTATGCAAAAGGCATAATGAGTGAACTGAAAGATCAAGATATCAGAGTCGAACTAGATGATAGAAGCGAAACTCTTGGAAATAAAATTAGACAAGCTCAGGAAGAAAAAGTCCCTTACATGCTGATAGTCGGTGACAAAGAAGCTTCCAGCCCAGAGGGTTTTAAACCCGGAGGGAAAAATCTAGTCTCTGTTCGATTAAGAAGCGAAAAAAACCTTGGTCAAATGGATTTTGGTGAATTTATTGATAACCTTAAGAAAAAAGTTAATGAAAAATCTGTTGATCTTTAATTCTAATTCATGGTTGAAACCCTCTAGTTTTTAATTGAAACAAGATCTTAAACTTAAACTTGAATTTTAAACTTGTTACGTTTGATACTCTCAATTAGTTTTGATAAAATACCTACTGTAACGGAAATTGAAAAGAAACTACTGGCGAATAAATAATAATATCCGAGCTCCGAAAGTAAGAGTACTTGAGGAAGACGGCAACCAGGTCGGAGTGATGGAGATAGAAAAAGCCCTCGCTGAAGCAAGACAAGCAGGGCTTGATTTAGTAGAAATAGCACCGAAAGCGGTACCGCCTGTAGTTCAAATCATTGATTTCGGAAAGTTTAGGTACAGGGAAGAGAAAAAGCTTAAAAAAAGCAAAAAGAAAAATAAGGCAGGA
This sequence comes from Candidatus Woesebacteria bacterium, assembly GCA_016926185.1. Lineage (GTDB taxonomy): Bacteria > Patescibacteriota > Microgenomatia > UBA8517 > UBA8517 > JAFGPD01. Next base: position 23,557 of record JAFGPD010000053.1, read on the forward strand.
GAGCTGAAAGAAATTCGTTTTTCACCCTTTATAGCCGAAGGTGACTTTTCAACGAGAGTTGAAAAGATCAGAGAATTTCTTGAAGAAAAAAATAAAGTCAGGCTTGTGGTGAAGTTCAAAGGCAGGCAAATGGGCAGCAAAAAATTCGGTTATGAAGTGCTTGATAAGGTTGTTGATATTTTCAAGGACCGAATAGTTATCGACATGAAACCGAAGTTTCTGGGAAGACATCTTGCAATGGTAATAAGCCCTACAAACAAACCTAAAGAAAAAAAAGTTAATAAAGATAAAGAAATTGAAAACAAAAATGCCAAAACCCCACTACGCTAAAGCTACGAGGGGCAGGCAAATAACAATATTATGGGAAAAATGAAAACTAGAAAATCTCTCACAAGGAGATTCAAAATAACAAAAAACGGTAAGGTCCTAAGACGTCAAGGCTTTAAACGCCATCAGAATGCCAGTAAGTCTCGCAAGAAGAAAAGAGCGCTGAGCAGAATAATTGAGGTGGATAATGCTCATGCAAAAAAAATAAGAAAGATCTTGGGAAAAAATAAAAAAACTAAAGTCGTCAAAAAAGAAAAAAAAGCAAAAAAACAAAGAAACAGTAGCAAGTAGAATACAATATATTTCAAGGGATATAAGAATTCCCATACTACCAGCTACTAACAACTATCTATCAATATTATGCCAAGAAGTAAACCTATCTCAGCAATAAAGCACAGAAAAATTAAAAAAGCAGCTAAAGGCTTTAAGAACGCCAGAAGAAGGCGTGTCAAAAACGCAAAACAGGCTCTTTTACATCAGGGCCAATATGCTTATGTCGGCAGAAAGCAAAGGAAGAGAAACTTCAGACAGCTTTGGATAAAAAGATTAAACGCAGCAGTAAGAGAACACGGATTAACATACAGCGAATTTATTAAAAAACTGAAAGACAAAAAATTACAGCTTAACAGAAAAATGCTTGCCGAAATAGCAGTCAACGACGAAAAAGCATTTTCTGAAATAATTAATAAAATTAAATGAAAGAAGCCTTTATCTTCACCAACTTTTTCTTTAGAATTAATTAGTCGGTGGAGAAATATTTTCTTATAATATAAACTCTCCACCAGGAGAGTTTTTTTATTAAACAGAGGTAATACTTTAAATAATAAGATAACATTAACCATGAGAGATAGGATCCTAAACATTAAAAACGAGGCGATCGCGCAAATCACAGAAGCTTCGAACTCTGAGGAGCTTGAAGGAATAAGAATTGAGTACCTTGGGAGAAAAGGAAAGATAAATGAGCTAACGGGTAATATCAATGAGCTTAGCAGTGAAGAAAAAAAACAAATAGGTATCTTAATAAACGAGGTAAAAACAACATTGGAAAATGAGATCTCTTCAAAAGAGGACCAGCTTCATATTAAATCTGCAGAATGGTTTGATCCAACAATCCCGGGAATTAAACAAGATTTGGGCCATCTTCATATGATCACTCAGGCAATTCAGGAAATTGAGGATATTTTCAAACAAATTGGTTTTGTCAGAAGAAGATACCCGGAGGCTGAGTGGGATTATTTTGCCTATACTGCACTGAACTTTCCGTCCGATCACCCTGCAAGAGATGAGATGGAAACTTTTTTTATCGATTCACCCGAAAACAAAAAATATGGGAAAATGCTTCTTACCCCCCATACATCTAGCGGTCAAGTGAGAGAAATGCTTAGGGTTAACAGTAAACCTCCCATCAGAATGTTAAATATCGCAAAAACTTACAGAAGAGAGTCCGATGCCAGTCATAACCCGCTATTCCACCAGTTCGAAGGCTTGGTTGTAGATGAAGGAATTAATATTACCCACCTGAAAGGAACGCTAGAATACTTTGTTCAACACTTCTATGGTCCCAATATAAAAGTTCGCTTAAGACCTCATAACTTTAAGTTTACGGAGCCATCATTTGAGATCGATACCACTTGCACAATTTGTGAAGGCAAAAACTGCAAAGTCTGTAAAGAAGGTTGGCTAGAGCAAGCAGGATCAGGCATGGTCCATCCCAATGTGCTAAAAGCCGGAGGAATTGATCCTAAAAAATACTCTGGGTTTGCCTTTGGTTGGGGAGTAGAACGAGCACTAATGATGAAATCGGGAGTAAAAATTCCAGATTTGAGGACTTTATATAGCACAGATTTGAGATATTTACGACAATTTTAAAACTGACAGGGGTAACCCCTGTCACAAATATAATATGCAAATACTAATTCCTGACAGCTGGCTAAGAGAACATCTTAAAACTAAAGCAAGCGTTGCCGATATCGCAAAATATTTATCACTTAATGGACCGACTGTTGATCGCGTGAATAAAGTTGGTGATGAAAGTGTTTATGATATTGAAATCACTACAAATAGAGTAGATGCTATGAGTGTAAGAGGAATAGCCAGAGAAGCCCAAGCTATCCTTCCAAGATTCGGTATCAAAGCGAGTTTAACTAATATCTCAACCGTCAAACCAAGATCTCCAAACAAATCGCTTCCTCTAAAAGTAAATTCTAATAAATATCTTGTTAATAGAACCATTGGAGTTGTTCTAACTAATATAAAAGATTGGAACTCGCCAAATTGGATGAAAAAAAGACTTGAGGCAGCTGGCATGCGATCTTTAAACAGTATCGTTGATATCACGAACTATGTAATGCTTGAAATAGGACATCCAATGCACGCTTTCGATTACGACAAGGTCCCCAACGCAACAATAAATATACGCGAGTCAAAAAAAGGGGAAAAAATTGTAAGTCTTGAAAATAAGGAGTATAAACTCCCTGGAGGAGATATTGTATTTTCAGACGATAAAGGCAATGTCTTTGATCTTCCCGGAATAATTGGCACCAAAAACAGCATCGTCACCAAGAGTACAAAAAGAGTACTTCTTTTCATTGACAATAACGAACCTTATAGAATAAGAAATACTTCAATGAAACTGGGAATTCGTACCAATGCTGCAATACTAAACGAAAAACATGTCGACCCAGAACTTGGGATGATTGCAATTTTGAGAGCAATAGAGCTTGCAAAGTCGGTGTGCAAAGCAACAGTTGCCAGTAGGATTTATGATAGTTATCAACAAAAACCAAAACTCTCTGAGGTAAAAGTGGAATATCAGTTCATTTTAAATCGGCTAGGAGTAAGTATAAGAAAGGGTGAAATCAGCAAAATTCTAAAATCACTAGGATTTATTCCAAAATGGTCAGGGAACAATCTACACGTTAACGTCCCGAGTTTTAGGTCTCATGACGTTACAATCGCCGAAGACATTCTCGAGGAGGTTGCAAGAATATACGGGTATAACAGTCTGCCGGGCAATCTAATGGAAGGTGCATTACCACATGTCCCCACAGAAAACCTTTTTTCCTTCGAAGACAAAATAAAAAAATTGATATTTTCGTTGGGAGGTATTGAGGTGTACACCCAATCACTTGTTCAGAAAGAATTTGTGGATCTTAATAAAGCCGTTAAGATCAAAAACCCTCTGGGAACTGATACCGAGTATCTAAGAACATCACTCAAAGCATCACTTATCGAAGCTGCAAAAGGCAACAAACAAGAAACAGAACCCTTCCATCTTTTTGAACTTTCAAGTATTTATCATAAGAAAAGCTCCGATCTTCCAGACCATATCAGCAAACTCGGTGGCATTTTTTACCATTACGAATATCGTTTGGCAAAAGGAGTGATTGAAACATTTCTAAAAAGACTTAATATCAATTTTTCAATCAATAAGGAAGATAATTCGCAATTCTTAAAATCAAAAAGGATAGTCTTCAAATTTGGAAAGGACGAATTGGGTGAATTAGGATATGTTGGCAACCAATATATTTATTACAGTTTTGATGTTGAAAGTCTCAGAAAATTCAGTAGAAAATTCAAAAACTTCATAAGTATTCCAAAATATCCACCTCAAACGGAGGATATAACAGTCCAGTTACCTCAAAAAACAATTATCAACGAAGTGATTCAATCAATTAAAGATACACATAAGTACATATCCGATGTTGAACTCAAAGATATTTATAACGATTCATACACCTTTCATATAGAGTATCAAAGCAGAGAAAAAACTTTGGAAGATAAAGAAGTTGAAAAGATAAGACAAAAGATCCTTCAAAAACTTGCAAACATATTTGGAGTAATAGTTAAATCATAATTCTTTTACCGGCTTCTGCTAACAGAGAAAAGTGCTTAACAGAACCAGTTGCAACTTTGAGTTCCTGATTATTTCATTACTCTTCAGTTTCAGTCGGAGTAGGAGAAGGAATTGGAGTATTGGTTGCTGTTGGTTTCGGAGTTGGAGTAGGAGTAGGGGGTACATAATCCCATGCTTGCTCAACTCCAATTGTTATTTCTCTTTCCGATTGATTATCCCTGGAATCTCTTGCCACAGCTTTCATCTTATGCGTACCCTTATTTAAGTTAACTTGATATTCATATGGCGGGTTATCAAAGGTTTTCACCCTTTCATCATTCACATACAACTTGACCTCCGTTATATCATTAACCGACTCGGGTCTTATCTTTATATTGACATTGTTTCCTAAGTTCGAATCATGATCACGTGGACTATCGAAATCCACATTCACCGGATTACTGCTGCTGCAGTAATCCCTTGGAGCTTTATATTTTTCATCTGTTTGTGAATTTATCCATTCGTCTATGCCTTTTTGCCATTTATTTTCTTCACCTTCTGCTGCGAAAGGATCATCTGCCGTCAATACAACAAACTCCTTCTCTTCATAATTTCCTGAGGCAACATCAGATGGAGTTGCAAGATTGCCGTCACTTTTACATACTTTTAGTTTCTTATGCACCGGGTCCTCTCCTGGCTCTGTACCACGAATGAAATATTCGATCCTTGATGGATATCCATCATGTGCAGCATACCCCGAAATAGTATCAACAGCTGCCGTCACTATCCCGTCAGGCGGTTCAAAATTAACAACCGACTTACCATTCAATACTTCTATCATTATCCTCCTCCAGATAGGAGAAGCTCCCGATACACCAGAAGCCACCTCTTTCATTTGTGAATTGTCATTGTTGCCAACCCATACTCCAACAACAGCATGCTTATTACCGCCAATCGTCCAATTGTCTCTTTTATCGTTTGTTGTTCCTGTTTTTACAGCTACCTGTCTTCCAGGAATATTCAAAAGTGAATTTGTCCCAAAAACCGCGCTTCTTGCATCATTGTCAGACAAAATATCAGCGATAATGAATGCTTCTTCCTCTGATAGAACTTGGTTTTTCTTTTTAGGAGTATTTTCTTCAATGATATCCCCATTGAGATCCTCTATTTTTAAAATCGATATCGGGTCAATTCTATATCCGCCATTCATAAAAGCTGCGTAGGCTCCCGTAAGCTCGAGTAAACGCACCTCACCGCCACCTAAAGTCAATGACAGTCCAACCCTGCTTAAAGTATCTCTACTTGGCTCTAGAGAGCTCAGACCAAGATCGTACGCCGTTTCTAAAGTATCTGCAACTCCAACCAAAGCGAGCATCTTCACAGCAGGAACATTTATTGAATTCGCAAGAGCATAACGCATTTGAACCGGACCCCTGAATTTTCCGTCATAATTGTCCGGTTTGTAAGGATCTTGACCTTCTCCGCTGGGAAATTCAGTGGGAACGTCTGCAAAAAGCGTTGAAGCCGTATAACCTTCTTTCAATCCTGTCACATATGTGATCGGTTTAAAGGCGGAACCGGGTTGTCTTAAAGATAATGTCACATTGACCTGACCGTCATAATCAGGATCAGAAAAGTCCTTTGAACCAACCATTGCCAGTATCTCGCCTGTTTCAGGATCAATGACAACAGCTGCACCGTTTCCTATATCAAAAGATCTCACATCCGCGATCTCCTCAGTAACGATCTTTTGCGCTTCTTCCTGCAGTTCAAGATCGAGAGTGGTAGTAACTTCAAGCCCACCCTGCTCTAATACGCTTTCACCATATCTATCCTCAAGGATTTTTTGGACATATTGAACAAAGTGGGGAGCCTTGAACAGTGACCCGGGGCTCTGGAATTCAACATCAGAAAGCATTTCTTTTGCATTCTGCTCTTGCTCTTTGTCAATGTAACCGTCTTCTCTCATTCTCCTTAAAACCTGCTCGGACCTCCCAATGTATGAATCAGGTGTCGAAGAAAAAGGAGAATAAACGGAAGGTCTTTGAGGAAGCCCTGCAAGGATCGCTGATTCTACTAGATTAAGGTCCTTGACATCCTTACCAAAATATATTTCAGAAGCTGACTGTACACCATAAGCAGTGCCTCCATAAGGCATCTCGTTGAGATACATCTCAAGGATCTCATCTTTTTCAAACTTGTTTTCAATTTGAATTGTGATCACGAACTCTTTAATTTTACGGGTTATCGTCCTTTCAGATGAAAGCAGGACATTTTTGACCAGCTGTTGAGTTAATGTTGAACCTCCCTGAGCATAACCTCTTGTGAATATCCTGGAAAGTCCTCTGATTATTCCCAAAGGATCGATACCCTGATGTTCATAGAAATTCTTATCTTCAATGGAGATCGTTGCCTGTTTTAAATATTCTGGTACGTCCTTGAGATCCACAGGTGTCCTTCTGGCATCCTGAAAAATATCGTATAAGACCTCACCATTGCGATCTAATATCTTCGATGAAAATCCCTCTTGTCTGATAACTTTTTCAGGTGCCGGAAGACTGTAAGCAATAATGGGAAGTGCTACTAAAAGACCCAAAAAACCTAACACCAATGCAATAAATAAATATTTTGCGATTCTGGCAATATATTTTGTTTTATCCTCTCCAACTGCTGGCAATAACTTTTTGATCCAATTCCCACGTTTCTTTCTTCTATATCTTCTTTTCCATTTAGCCATATTTATATTTTATCATTATCAATAAAATTATCACTTACTTGTATAACTTACCCACTTTTCGGAATACTGGAGTTGATAAACTGTATAGGCGACATATAGCCCAAGGCATAATGTGGCCTTTTGTAA
>JAFGPD010000007.1 GCA_016926185.1 Candidatus Woesebacteria bacterium
AAAAACCTTTTAGAATATATTAAATGAACACATCTGCCCTTACATACATCACTATCTTTCTTACTTCCATATTGGGGCTTTTCCTTGCCTTCGTGTCCTTTTCCTTTGCAAAATTGATTCGCAAGTATTACAAATTGAAGGAAGATAAAGAGAACTTGGAGAAAAATTACGAAGCCGAGGCTGAAAGGATCGTTCAGGAGGCTAGGGATAAGGCACTACAGATCGTCAAAGAATCTACAGCAGTAAGTCAGGAGGCAAAGGAAGAGATCACCACAGCCTTAAGGAACGTTTCACAAAGTCAGATAAGCGAGTTCAAAAGCTTGCAAAATGATATAAAAGATCAGATATTGGAAAGTTTTAAGCTAACAACTGATCAATTCCAGCAGTCGGCAAAAAGCGAGATCGAAAAATTCCAATCTAACTTGCAACAGCAAACCGCTTCTTCACAGGGGTTTCTGGAAAAAGCGATCCAAGATGCACTTGGGGGTATTCAGAAGGAGATTGATGAATACAAGACTTCCAGGCTAGAGGGTGCAAAGGAATCTATATTTCAGATAATAAAGCTTGCAACAAAGAACTTTTTAGGTGATGTTATCAACCCGGCCGACCATGAGGAACTAGTCATAGCTTCTTTAGAAAAGGCAAAAGAACAAAATCTGTTTGCAGAGGTTGCTGATAAAAAGGAAAGTCTATCCGAGAAAACCGAGGGTACTGAAAGTAATTAACAAAAAAATGTACCAGCAAATACTTGATAATCTACTGACGAAAAATGATCTTGAAACTTTGCAGGATGAGGTCTCTATTTTAGAAACTACTAATTATAAATTCGGGGATGACGGGTTAGATGAAGTGCTCAACAAAAATGTGCGTTTTGAAGTATCTGAAGCTATCAAAAACGATTTGAGGGGTAACGATATTACAATTTCACACTATGTAAAACAGCTTCAAAAAAAACTTGATGATTACCAAAGTATTGAATTGGTAGTTCCTTTTGAACCTACCAGAAAAAATATGGAAAAAATATCAGACTGGATCAGAAATAATGTCAGCGATAAGATAGTAATAAATTATCGGTACAACATGTATCTTATTGGAGGTGCGGTTATTGAAGTTGCTGGTGAGTACAGGAATTTCTCATTAAGTAAACTTGTTGATGATTTCTTTGATGAACATACAGATAAGGTTGAAGAAATAATTTCTAAGTGATATTTAACTTAAATTACCTAAAAAATGATGAAAGACTTTAATTATTATTTGGACAAAACGGGTGAGATCGGCTACGTTGAGAAAAACTTAAAGAGCTTGGTTTATCTCAAAGGACTTCCTGAGATAAAACCGAACGAAGTGGTGCTTTTTGAAAATGGTTACGTCGGGTTAGTGCTTGGGTTTGATGAGAAACTTATCGAAACACTTGTTTTGGGTAGCGTCGATGTGGGTCTGGGAACTAAGGTTGCAAGAACAGGTCAGGAAATATCAGCAAGAGTGGGTGATGAACTTTTAGGAAGATTAGTGAATTCTTTGGGGTTAACATACGGAGAAGAAATAAAGCAAGTACCGACAAGCGAAAACAACAGTAATTCTAAGGTATTAGAGATCAGGCCTGCGGGAATAGATAAAAGAAAAGATATTGATACACCATTCATTACCGGAGTGAGTACCGTTGATCTTTTAATATCTTTGGGAAAAGGGCAAAGGGAATTGGTGATAGGTGACAGGAAAACCGGAAAAACTGACTTTTTACGTCAAGTTGTTTTCTCACAGGCATCTCAAGGAGTAGTCTGCATATATTGTGCTATTGCAAAGTCACGGTTTGATATCAATAAAACCTATGATTACTTCAAAGAAAAGAAAATTGACAAAAATGTTATCACTGTTGCCAGTTCTTCTTCTGATCCGTCTGGGTTGATATATCTTGCTCCCTATACCGCCATGACAGTTGCTGAGCATTTTCGTGATCAGGGTAGGGACACTCTTTTGGTATTGGATGATCTAACGGCGCATGCAAAATGCTACAGAGAGATATCACTTCTGGCAGGGAGGTTTCCAGGAAGAAGTTCTTATCCGGGGGACATTTTCTATATTCACTCAAAGCTTTTAGAAAGGGCAGGAAACTTTAGAGTGATCAAAAAAAATGAGAAAGGTGAAGTGGAAAATAAAGAGGCTGCAATAACTTGTCTTCCAGTTGCTGAAATGACGATGGGGGATCTATCCGGTTATATTCAGACTAATTTGATGTCAATGACCGATGGCCATATATTTTTTGACATTGACCTGTTCAACAAAGGAATGCGTCCACCCATCAACTCGTACCTTTCAGTTACCAGAGTCGGCAGGCAGGCACAAAGCACGCTTCTAAAGAGTCTGTCAAGCGAGCTAACTAGTTTTTTGGTGAAGAATAGGGAGTTAAAGGATTTTATGCAATTCGGGGCAGAGCTTACGGAAGAGACCAAAAGGACACTTGATATGGGAGAGAAGATCGAAGGATTTCTCAATCAAGGGTACGATCTGATGGTACCCTTGAACGCTAACATTTTAGTGATCGGGCTTTTCTGGGCAAAATATTTCAAATCTATGGGTGTGGATGAGGTAAAACAGGTGACAAGACAATTTATAGATTTTTATCTCAAAAACGAAAACGTCAGAGGCAGGGTTGATAATATGGTCAGCTCAAGTGCAGATTTTGAGCAGCTGGTCAATAAGCTTATGGAGGATCAATCCTGGGTCAGCACGGTGATCAAGTAACTATTTTCGTATTGGAATTTATTATTAGTTATAAACATAATGTCGAATTTTAATCAATTAAAGGAAGAAATAAGCGAACTAAACACAATATCTATGCTGGTGGGTGCATATCAGGACATTGCCTCACTGAGAATGAGGAAAGTCAGAGAGAATGTTTTAAAAAATCGGGAGTTCATAAGAAAGCTTGATGAAATATTTGAGGAGGTCAGAGTATCATACGCACGGGAATTCCAGAAGCTGGTAAGAGAAAAGAAGGTTGGTAATGCCAAAGAGATCACACTCCTTTCTCATAATGGCAAGACAGTGTCAGTGCTTTTGAGTGCCAACACTGGTTTATACGGAGAGATAGTAGGATCTACTTTCAGGAAATTCATGAACGAGGTGGAAGCCGGTACTACGGAAGTAACGATCGTGGGGCGGCATGGGTTGTCTTTGTTTTTGAACGAGGGAATTAATAGAACATATTCATATTTTGATCTTGACGACTATAATTTCTTGCCGCAGCAACTTGATGAGATAATAAGACATATTGTTCAATATCAGGAGATCCATGTTTTTTATGGAAAATATGTAAATGTGTTGAAGCAAACTCCAGAGATGCTTAATGTTTCAGCAGAGATAGATGTCAGTGGCAAAACTGAAAATAAACGTTCTAACTATATTTTTGAGCCATCTTTAGAAAAGATATTAATGTTCTTTGAGACACAGATGTTCGCTTCAGTGTTTGATCAAACGGTACGTGAATCACAGCTTGCGAAACATGCATCGAGAGTTGTTGCCATGATCCAGGCAGAGCAGAATATTAAGGAAAGAACTGGAAAGATAAGGCTGGAAGCGCTGAGAGCTGAACACAGATTCATGAATAAAAAGCAGACAAACTCTCTGGTTAGTGTATATGCTAATCGTTAGTAGTATTTTATGATAAAAAACAAAAGCATTGGAACAATAGAAAGTGTAAAGGGTAATGTTGTTGAAGTGAAGTTCCGCAAACAAAAACCTGCAATTAATAACCTTTTATATCTTGAAGAAGATGAGGAATTTAAGTTGGTGGTACATTCTTCGTCAACAAAAAATAAACTGTTTTGCTTATCATTGTCACTTACCAACCAGCTTTCCAGGGGAATGAAAGTTGTTGACTCTGGTAATCCAATTGATTTTCCTGTCGGGGAAGAGTTGCTGGGTAGGGCAGTTGATATATTCGGTAACCCTTATGACTCCAAAGAAAAGGTTGTGACCAGCAAAACCTGGTCGATATTAAGGGATCATGATATCTCAGTAAACATTGATACAAAGCAGGAGATACTTGAGACCGGTATTAAGGTGATCGATCTTTTTGCACCTCTTGTCAAGGGTGGCAAAATGGGTCTTTTTGGAGGTGCAGGTGTAGGTAAAACACTGCTTTTAACTGAGATCCTGCACAACATATTAGGCGGCGGTAAAGAAAATGAAAGGGTATCGGTTTTTGCAGGGGTGGGGGAAAGATCACGTGAGGGTCTAGAGCTATATCAGTCACTCAGTGATTCAAAGACCTTACCGAGATCCAGTCTTATTTTCGGCCCTATGGGAGAAAATCCTGCCATAAGATATATGTCTGCTTACTCTGCTGTTACTTTAGCGGAGTATTTTCGTGACGAGCTCAAAAAGGATGTGTTGTTTTTTATTGACAACGTGTTCAGGTTTGCTCAGGCAGGCAGTGAAATGTCTACTTTGATGAGTATTTTACCTTCTGAGGATGGTTATCAGGCGACACTGGAAAGTGATCTGGCAAGTTTCCATGAACGGCTATATTCAACCAAAGATGCTTCAATAAGTACAATTGAAGCAATATATGTACCGGCTGATGATCTGTTGGATCATGCTGTTCAGTCAGTTCTTCCTTATCTTGGGTCTGTAGTTGTTTTGTCAAGGGACGTTTACCAAAGGGGCAGATTGCCGGCGGTTGATATTCTTTCCTCTACATCTACTGCATTGAACCCAAAAATTGCTGGTGATATTCATTATGAAATTGCTCTTAATGCAAAGACGATCCTAAAAAAAGCAGAAAACCTTGAAAGGATAGTATCCCTAATAGGCAAATCTGAGCTTTCCAAAGAAAATCAGATAATCTACAAAAGAGCAATACTTATAAAAAATTTTATGACACAGAGATTTGTGGTATCTGAATCGCAAAAAGGCGGAAAGGGTGATTATGTACCGTTAGAACAGACATTGAAAGATGTTAATGCAATCTTGGTTGGCCAATTGGATAGAATGCCGGAAGAGAAGCTTTTGTTCATTGGGAGTCTTCGAGAACTTGAAGATGGAAGAGAGACCTCTTACTTTACAAGTGAGAAATAGAGAAGGTTTGATCTTTGAAGGACAAGTAAAAAACCTCACGTCGATAAATGACGATGGGGAATTTGATGTTCTTAGTTATCATGCAAACTTTATTTCCCTGATAAACGAAAAATTGATTTTGAGGCTTTTGGATAATACTGACAGAGTCATAAAATTTGATAGAGGGGTTATGAGGGTTGTTGATAATAATATTGACGTGTATTTAGGAGTTAAAGAAGAAAATAAATCTAAAAGGGAGGAAAAAAACTAATATTTTATTAGTTCACGGCTGGAGATCTTCTATTAACGCACCATTTGCAGTAAAAATTGTTGCGGAAAACATGTACCGCAATGATCCTATAAACATTGTAAATGATATTTGTTCTTTTAGTTGTGAAAAATATTTCAATTGACTCACTTGTTATGGTTGAAAGATATGATAACAATATATTATCAGTTGGAAAGAATGACTGCTAATATCTTTATCAATTGATTTTATCCAGATTGTGGGTATATAAATCAATTGATACCGAAAAGTAGGATCATAACAAGAGTTTGCTATGAAAGATCATAAAGGGTCATAGAGGGTATGATCTTAAAAAATTGTCCTGCAGTGAAAATTGGCAGAATACGTTAGATAATGATCTTTTATAATCCTTATAATAATTCTGAAAATTACATATAGATGTATTATTACTGTAATTGTCCAAAGACATAAAAAAATATACTCAAAACGTGCGGAAATGTTTTTTTCTGTAAGGATTGCAGGAAATAAAAAATATTTATTATCTACTCTAATATAACATAGTAGATAAAAATATATCATTTGCTGTATCTGCGATCTTACCTTCTTAAAAATTTTGCAATCTATAATGCTTAAATCATTGAGTTGTGCTAAAATCTGCCTATTGGAGAGTTTTCGTAAATGAAAAAATACGATCACAAAAGAATTGAAAAAAAGTGGCAGGAGCGCTGGGAAGATAAAGGTATAAATAGACCCAACAAGATGAAAGGTGCACAAAATACCTTCTATAACCTTTGGATGTTCCCTTACCCCTCAGCAAAAGGACTTCATGCTGGGCATGCCTTTGCTTCAACAGGTTCCGATGTCATCGGAAGGTTCAAAAGAATGAACGGTAAAGATGTCTTTCAGCCTATTGGGTATGATTCTTTTGGCATACACGGAGAGAATTATGCGATCAAAGCAGGAAAGCATCCAATGGAACTTATAAAGGCTACAACAAAAACATATGAAAGACAGCTTAAAAGTTTAGGTCATGGTTATGATTGGACTCGTACAGTGACTACTTCTGATGCAGATTATTATAGATGGACACAGTGGCTGTTCATAAAACTTTTCAAAGCAGGCCTTGCTTATAGAAAAGAGGCAGATGTTAATTGGTGTCCAAGCTGTAAAACAGTCCTAGCAGATGAACAGGTAATGACCCCTTCTCAAGCTGAGAAAGAGCCTAAAAATTCAAAAGGAGAGAAAGTAAAAGATACCGGAGATCTTCAGGTTTGTGAGCGCTGTGGAACAATTGCTGAGCGAAAAAAGCTAAATCAGTGGTTTTTCAGGATCACCGAATATGCAGATAAGCTGTTGGAAGGTTTGGAAAAAATTGATTGGCCGGAAAAGATCAAACTTGCACAAAGAAATTGGATAGGAAGATCTGAAGGAGCAATCATCAATTTTCCAATTGTTGGTGCTTCGGAGAGTGTTGATGTGTTCACAACCAGGCCAGATACGCTTTATGGTGCGACCTTTTTTGTTATTTCACCTGAACATCCTGTTGTAGAAAAGGTACTCAATTCTGAGATCAAGGTTGATAAAGAAAAAATTACTGAACTTAATAAATATATCAAAACTGTAAAAAGTAGAACATCCCAAAAACAGGTTCGCTCTTCACATGTCGAGAAATCTGTACGGGATGACGAATCCGAAATAAAAAGTTTATCGGATTCGTCAAAGGCTAAAACTGGAGTATTTACAGGATTATATGTCATTAATCCTGTAAATGAAGAGAAAATTCCAGTATACATTTCCGATTATGTATTAATGGATTATGGAACAGGAGCGATCATGGGGGTTCCGGCACACGATCAGAGGGACTATGACTTTGCTAACAAATATGATCTTCCAATAAGGAAAGTGATCGACTTTGATATTGAGACCCATTCTGTCGTACTAAAAAGCAGTGTCAAGAAAGGATTTATAAAAGATGTTGAGAAAAAAGGCTGGTCATGGAAGAAATATAAAGATTGGGGTTATTACGTTGTTGTTGGTCAAGGAGAAAGCGGTGAATATATTAAATTGGTTCAGGATAAGCTAAAAAATGGACCTTGGTATGTACACACAGACGGTGAGGCAAAGAAAGTTATTTTTAAAAGCAAAATATTTGACTTTAAAGAAAATGCTAAGGCCAAAAAATATGCGGAAAGCTTAGGAATACCAAAGGAGCAAATCGATTGGGATGATAAAGATAAGTATATGTTTTGTCATGATAATCCCGGAACCATTATAAATTCAGATGAATGGAACGGTATCAAGGTACCTCAAAATATAGATAAAGTAGTCAAAAGTATTGAAACAAAAGGATGGGGGAGTGGAAAAACAAGTTATCACTTAAGAGATTGGCTGATAAGTAGACAGCGTTACTGGGGGCCGCCGATACCGATGATCTATTGTGAAAAATGTGCAGGTTTAGGGAAGAGTTGGTTTACGGAAAATTCCAAATATGAAAATCGAAGCACTAAACAAATTAGAAATTCGAAATTAGAAATTAGAAATTCTGACGACTGGTCGTCAGCTGGTTGGTGGCCAGTGCCTGAGGAAGAACTACCGGTTGAACTTCCATTTTTAAAAGATTTCAAGCCTAAAGGCGGCGGTAGAGGGCCCTTGGCTGATTCTAAGGAGTTTCTTTCAGTTAAATGCCCGAGTTGTGGCAGTAAGGCAGAAAGAGAGCCTGATGTTTCTGATACGTTTCTTGATTCAGCCTGGTACTTTTTAGCTTATCCACTACAAAGAGACAAAATATGGAAGAAAGTTCCTTCGGAAACCTCAGGACAAGACGCTTTTAGTAACAAAATTATTGAGTTTTGGCTTCCAGTGGACTTGTATTTCGGGGGAGCTGAGCATGCGGTTCTGCACTTGATGTATTCGAGGTTTGTCACAAAAGTTCTAAATGACCTTGGATTAATCGATTTTGATGAACCTTTTCCAAAGTTTTTTGCACATGGCTTGATGATAAAAGATGGAGCCAAGATGAGTAAAAGCAGGGGAAATGTTGTTAACCCTGATGAGTATATTGAAAAGTATGGTGCTGATACGTTAAGACTTTACACAATGTTCATGGGTCCTATGGATGGATATCCTGACTTTCGGGATACCGGAATTGAGGGAATGAGCAGGTTTATAGATCGTGTTTGGAAGCTTTATCAGGATGGTAAAGGAAAAATGATTTTGGAAAAGCATTCGGTTGATATTTTACTTACTAAACTGCATCAAACTATAAAAAAGTGTACCAGCGATATTCAAGGATATAAATATAATACTGCCATCGCTGCGATCATGGAGTTGGTTAATTTGATGAGGGAAATTATAGAAAAATCCCAAAAACAGGTTCGTGTTTCGTCCACAAAAGCTAAAGCTAGGGCGGGCAGGCAAATCACGAAATCTGTACAGGATGACAAAGCTTACTTAAAGAACTTACCAGCTTTGTCAAATGATACTTGGAATGAGGCTCTGGAAAAACTTACGCTTATTCTTGCGCCCTTTGCTCCGCATTTTTCTGAAGAGGTTTGGTGTGAGGTATTAAAAAAAGATTTTTCAGTTCACAAGGCAAAATGGCCTGCATACGACGAAGAGATAGCTGAGGAGGAGAAAGTAACGATCGCGGTCCAGATAAATGGAAAATTGCGTATATTATTGGGAGTCAAAAGATCAGTTGCTTCTGACAAAAAAAAGGTCTTAGAATTAGTGAAAGAAGAAGAAAAGATTACAGATTTACTAAACAATAAGGAGATTGAAAGGGAGATATTCATTCCTGAAAAAATTGTCAACTTCGTAGTTAAATAACTTAAAAACCCCAGATTACTAATATACTTAGATATACAAATTAGTATATTGATATATATAAAAATATAGTCTAAACAACATATTTTTTATAGCGAAATATCTATGATGTCATCCATGTGTTTAATAATTTAATACGAATATATAAGTTTTTTGTATTTTTACTTAACTTTATCAGGAAACTTTTGTAATAAACTAAGTTGTTAAGTGACTTCGTAATAAATTTCTAACAATAATTAATATATTAATTTCTTTGATTAATTAATAAAAGCTGACATGTACCGGAACATTAGTCACTATAAAGTTTTTTTAATAGGGTTAGAGGTTATATTAAAGTTACTAGATTGTTAAAAAGCTTGTTTACATGAATAAGTAAAACTGTTTATTATTAGATATGTTTAAAAAATTACTGATTTTAATTGTAATAGTTGCAGTGTCTTTCGGGGTTTACAAAATATTTTTCCAAAAACAAGATTCGGTCGCCGATATGTGCATCAAAGTGGCAGATGAAGCATTTGAGAAGGTTCATGGCAGGGTACCGGCAAGAGATGACTTTGTTGATGACACAAATATAAAAAATGACTGGTACCCGGCTTTTGAGAAATGTCTTGACGAAAATCAGTAATATCAAAAATATCAATGAAGGGAAATGAAGATCTTTTAGATAATGCATCTCCTGATGATTTTGATACTCCAAAAGACAAAAATTCCAAGGATTCAAATATTGAGCGATTGATTAACAACAACAAGATATCATTGGCTTTTCTTTTGGTCGGTGCAGTATTGGTGGGGTTGGGATTATTTTACACAAAGATCCAAAATAACAAAGAGGATCAGAAAGTGGTCTTATTGGAAGATGCTGAGAAAGAAAATGCTAGTACCTCTGTTATAGTAGAGATTGCAGGTGCTGTAAAAAAACCCGGAGTATATGAGTTTACCGGGACTAGCAGAATTGATGATCTTTTACTTAAGTCGGAAGGATTGTCGGATGATGCAGACTTTGAGTGGGTTGAAAAACATGTTAACAGAGCAGCTTTACTATCGGATGGTCAAAAATTATACATTCCAAAATTAGACGAGCAATCAAAAGATGAGACTGCTAATTCAGATATACTATATCAAAATGATGCATCGGTATTGGGTGATGAGGGGAGTACTATAGTAAATATTAATACTGCTACACGATCAGAACTGGAGGAATTATGGGGAATTGGCCCTGTTTATGCGCAAAAGATTATCGAACAAAGACCTTACTCGTCTGTTATTGAACTGGTTGAAAAAGGTGTTATTAAAAGCAACGTGTATGAGAGAAATAAGGATCTAATTACAGTGTATTAATAGTTATGCGTATATTATACGGTTAATAATGGCTTCAAAAATATTTATATAGGATTATATGAAAAAAAAGCTTCTAGTTGCAATAACTGCTTTTCTAATCATATTTATCAGATATCAGACAACAACATCAAATTATGAGGTTGGTCAAAGAATTAAGATTTCCTCGAGAGTAAAAACTGAACCTATTAACTATACTGACTCGCAAAGAATTGTTCTGGAGGGATTTATTTTTTATTTACCAAACTATCCACGTATTGAGTATGGAGACGATCTAATTATTGAAGCCGAAGTCGGAGATAGATATCTTAAAAATGTAAAAATCATTGATCATCAGAAACCTGATTCTATCGCCTTTAAACTAAGAAGACAGGTCAATTCGTTTTACCGATCAGCTATTCCCGAGCCGCATTCATCATTAATTGCAGGTATGACCATTGGCTCAAAAGCATCAATTCCTGAAAAGTTTTGGGAATCATTGAAACGTTCCGGCACAGCTCATGTAGTTGTGGCATCAGGGATGAATATTACACTGGTTTCGATGTTTTTGTTGAGTATATTGATCTTATTTTTACCCAGAAATAAAGCTTTGTGGGTAGCTTTAGCGGGTGTTTGGGGATATGCTTTCATTTCGGGGTTTGATGCACCAATTGTGAGAGCAGCAATTATGGGTTCTATCGCTTTCTGGGCACAAGCAGCAGGTCGGCTCAACTTTGCATGGAGATCCCTGTTTATTTCAGCATTTTTGATGGTAATAATAAAACCGCACTGGCTGACTGATCTCGGTTTCATTTTGTCATTTAGTGCAACAGCTTCTTTGATGCTTTTTGAGGCTAAAATTAGAAAAAAGATACAATTTATACCATCAATATTTCGTGAAGGATTGTCTACGTCGTTGGCTGCACAGATATTCGTTGCACCGATCATGTTTGTAACATTTGGCCAATTCAGTTTAGTGTCTCCTGTTGTTAATGCTCTGGTTTTATGGACAGTACCGCTAATAACAATAATAGGGATGTTATCAGCAATATTCGGTTTAGTTTGGTTTGAGCTTGGTATGATGGTACTTTATCTCACATACCCTCTGACGAGCTGGTTTATCTTTGTTGTTGAGTTATTCTCTTAGTAAATACATTCTCTTTTTAAATTGAGTTTAGATCATCTATTAGGGTAAAAAGACAATATTGATCACTGATAGAATGTTTTAGAGGATATCGTATGAATAATGGATGGAAAATGTTTTTTCTTCTGGGTGGACTAGCAGCCATTTCTATATGGTTGGCAATTGCAGTGTTTCCGAAAAGACAATTGAAAGTGATTGCATGTGATGTAGGGCAAGGTGATGCAATATTAATTACTTACGGTTCAACACAAATCCTAAGTGACGGGGGACCCAACTCTTCGGTACTTGATTGTTTAAGTGAGAATATGGCTTTTTGGGATAGACAAATAGAATTAGTCTTGATAAGCCATCCTCAGGTGGATCATTTTGGCGGGATCATTGATGTGATGGAAAGATATGATGTGGTGACATTGATGACTACGGGACTAAAATCTGGCAGTCAAGAGTACCAAGTGCTAGAAAGTCTTGTAGGGGGTAGTGAAACTGAAGTTAAAAAAGTACATGGTGGTCAAGAGTATGGGTTGGGTTTGATACATTTAGATATACTCTGGCCAACTGAAACTTACATTTTAGCCCATTCTGTAGAAAGCAATAGGAGTCTAGAGTCTGTTTTGGGCGATCATACTTCCAATGAAGATCCTAATGAATTCTCTCTTGTTACGCTAATAACTTTTGAAGATTTTGACATTTTGCTTACAGGAGATATCGGCCCTGAAGTGTCGAATATTATTGCCGAAAAGATTAAAGATGGAAGGTACAACGACATTGAAGTACTTAAAGTTCCTCATCATGGCAGTAAGAACGGTATGACAGAAAAATTTTTGGATGTTGTGAGTCCTGATATGGCAATAATCTCAGTCGGAAAAGATAACCGCTTCGGCCATCCGAATAAAGAAATTTTAGAAATGCTCGTGCGGAAAGGGATCACAATTTATCGCACAGACGAAATCGGTGAAGTAGTAATCAAACTTGAAGATAATTAGTATTATTAATTTTTGAAAATATATTTCTATAGTGAACTGTGAGTTATTGTGATAATCTAAGATAATGATTAGAGAAAAGATAATTAAAGCGCTTCAGGAAATTACTGGCCAACAAAATGTCGATTTAGAAGTACCGGAGGTGTCCGAAC
>JAFGPD010000054.1 GCA_016926185.1 Candidatus Woesebacteria bacterium
CTTTGATACCTACAATGCTGATTCATACCCGAGACTGATCACTAAACCCGGAACAGAAGTACAAATGAGACATGGTAACTTTTTCCAGAATAACTCTGAGAAAGGATTCCTGTGGGCGGATTGATCAGCTCTGTAAGAGCTGTGAAGCACACTGGAAATAACAGGAGTCAAACAGGAGAACACAGGACAATGAAATTAAAAACAAACAGAATAATTACAACAAAACCCTGGAGGGTCAAAAATAAGACTGGACATCTATTATTTGGAAAATTAACAAAAAAGATAATCGGTTTTTGTTATGAAATCCACAAACAATATGGTTCAGGACAAAAGGAATCTGTATATCAAAAAGCACTCAAAGAGAAGCTGGAAATAAATAAAATACCTTATAAAAAAGAATTAAGTATTTCAATAAAATCCGAAGACACCGGTAAAAGTTTGGGCTCTCATAGACTTGACTTTGTTATAGATAAAAAGGTGGTAGTAGAAACTAAAGCCATCAAATTTACACCTACTAAACTAGAACAACAACTTTATTCTTATTTGAAAAACTCAGAATATAAAGTAGGGCTTATGATCAATTTTGGTAGCAGTAAATTGTATATACGAAGAATAATATTAACAAAATGAAAATAAATTATCCCGCTTTATCCAGTATAAACCCAGTTTGTCCTGTGTGCTTAATATCTTTTACCGTATTTACCGTTTCCATTACAAAATTTTAATGTAATAATGTATCTACAATGAAAATAATAAAAAAATTGGCAATTATCATAAAAAGAATCTTGCACAAATTACCTCGAATCGAGGTTAAGATCATCGATATCCCTGTTGAAAATAAACCTACACTTATACAAAAACTTAAAAGCTTAAAAAAAGGCCGATCATTCTCTTATCGCAGCAAGAAGGCAATTCTAAAAATATTAAGCTTATGGGTGATCCCTGTGCTTCTTGCAGTTGGTTCATTTTTGATGATCAGGCCGGTAATGGCACAAATTTCTGAAGATCCCGGGATCTTACTATATCTTTTCGAAAATGATCCTGAAGTTGGAGCAGAAACAGTTGGAGACAACCTGTACCCGCAGATCTACTATGTATATAACGGTAACAAAGTATTTATAACCGATACACAATACACCAATGCAAAACCGCATTCAAACGGTGAATGGGTAACCTGGATGAGCGAGATAGATGGAAGGTGGCAAATATTTTTACATAACATCTTGGCAGAAACCACTGTACAGCTAACCAGAGGCGGAAATAATGTGAATCCTAAGGTGAGTGAAGGAAATGTTACCTGGGAAGGTTGGTCTGAACCGCCTCTCGCTTATGGAAGCGGAAATTGGCAAATATTCGTCTACACGGGTGAGTACATTAAGCAGATTACCCAGGGATGGTTATCTATAAGCCCTGCAATTGAGGGAGATTATATTGCCTACATTCAAAAAAATGCAAATGATCTTTGGGATCTGGGAGCCTACTCAATAAAAGACGACAAAATTGCAGATTTAGCTTTAAATATCGTATGTGACCATATTGAGATAAAAGATAACTTTGTTTCTTACGGAGAAACATGTTCGGGAACAACAAAGTTCCCTCTAAAACTCGAGGAGGTGTTTCTATTGGAACTGACCCCTCTCTCTACACTTCAGCAAAAACAGGATGAGTTGATGGATCAGCTTGAAAATATCATTCAACAAACCCCAATACCCGATGTGCGATCAGCAACAGATGAGGCCACGCCGGCAACAAGCTCAGCTACTCCCATTCTTGAACCAACACTTACAACAACTCCTATTCCTACTGTACCAACAACATCTTCAGACACTCAGGAAGCTACAAATAGTGCTGAGGTAAACTAGCCATACATAATTATTTTAATTACTAATTGGTCTAATTATTCTAAATAGGTACCAATTGCAAAAACACCAAACAATAGATAGAGCAATTTCCTTTTTTATCTACTGATAAATTGGAGCTTGAGATTTATTTAGAAATTAGAGCACTTAAGTCAATTAGATCAATTCATCACTTCTTTTTAATCCTTATCAGGATCTTCTTCCCCCTCATCAGCCTTTTTATTAGTAAGACCAGAATAAGAACTACTCCCAACCCAACAATTACATACTTCCAATTAAGTAAAAGCCATAATTTATTTTTTTCTAATCCTTCCACGGGTTCTACATTTCCATTCTTATCAATCCCAAGAAATATCACAAAATTCTTCCCCTGACCTAAATTATTTGTCGAGTCAAAACGGGCGTTTTCGGGATCGAACTCCCCTACACAAAATTTTTGCGGGGTTCCAGGAGTTCCAGCAATACAATTGTAATCAACTATATCTGCATATGGTGAAATGACTGAAACTTCCACAGTTTTTACCGGCACACTCCACTGCGTTCCCAGAACATCAAAGAAAAATTCATTTTGAAGATTATCTGCTTCTATTAGAGGAGCTGTTCTGTAGTTGAATTTAAAGCTATATTCGCTTCCAAATTTTTCATCCTTACTCTTAATAACTATCGTTAAGTAGTCATCTTTGGATGAAGTTTTATATTTCAGGTCCTTGCCCGAAGCATTCTTTACTGAGACCAAGTCAATTATTGTACTTATCTCCTCATCATTCCAAAAATATTTTGTCGGAACAGGTCTTCTGAATTCATCTACGACACCTGAAAATTTAACAGAAACGGTTTCCTCAATATTTAAGGATGCATCTTTTTCCACCTTAACTACACTGTCAAAGGATTCCACCTGATATGATGCGGTGACAGATTCTTGAGCGTGAGTATCACTCACAAAAAATAAGCTAAACAAAAATATTAAAGTAAGTAATTTTAGTTTCCAGATCTTCATTTTTCCGTTGAGATAATTGAATTTACTCATTAATATAATATGTCATATTTATGAAAATATTTCCAAGGCATATTGACAGGGGTAACCCCTGTCACTTAACTTACTAAAGCCTGCCAGGATGTGCTAGTATCAGAATTATGAAAAGGATGGAAAAATTACTACCACCGATCATTTTGATCATTCTTCCGTTCTTATTATTTCTCCCTGTTTTTTTCGGGAAAATGATATTAGTTGGCGATCTGTCGGGAAGCGATCTGATGGATATGCACTATCCATTTAAATATAGTCTGCACAAAGCTTACACTAATGGAGAATCGCTTGTATGGGAACCCAACCTGTCATTGGGTTTTCCACTGGGCGCTGAAGGCCAGTCCGGTCCTTACTATCCCTTAAACATTGCTCTTTCATTTATTTCTCCAGAATTATCCCTGCAACTGAGTATAATTTTTGTATTTATTATCTCCTCATTAGGAATGTATCTATATTGCCGGACACTTAAATTTTCAGCCTATCAATCAGTATTTTCTGCGATCCTTTTTTCTTATTCCGCTTTTTTTATTACAAGAATAAAACATTTGAATTTAATTGCAGTTTCCGCATGGCTTCCTTTGTCTTTCTGGGTAATAAGAAAATTCATCAAGAAACAAAAATATGAATATGCTGTGATCTATGGAATGATCTTTGCTTTACAATTTCTATTAGGTCACCCTCAAATTACCTTTTACAACTTTTTTATAACCACGATCTACCTTATCTTCGAAACATTAAATTCTTATAAAAAAGACAGTAGACCAATACTGATCCCAAAAGCTGTGACATTTTTTGTACTTTCTTCTCTGATCATGGCAGGATTGTCTGCCATTCAGATCATTCCCACTCTGGAATTTACTAACTTAACCTCAAGAAGAACGATGAATATTTATAATGCCACAGCTTACCCTTTCAGACTAAAAGACCTATCCACTTTCCTCTCTCCCTATCTGCAAGGCAACCCAGCCGATGGTACATATAGAGCTGATATAAGAACATCGGGGGTCTTCTGGGAAAACTCCAGCTATTTTGGTATTCTCGGTTTTGCATTAAGTATTTACGGCATATATTACATAGTCAAAAATAGGCGTAATATAGCCAATATTTATATGTTTTGGATAATTCTTTCAGCCCTATCTCTTTTGATCATGCTTGGCAGTGCTGCGCCGGTATTCTTATTCTTGTGGAACAACATTCCCGGCTTCACGTTCTTTAGATTTCCAAATCGATTTAATTTATATCTTATCTTCTCTTTTTCGGTGCTTGCAGGACTAAGCATGAAGCAGCTGGTCTCTTCAATACCCAAAAAAGTAAAACATATCAGGAATACCAAAGACAAAAATGCTGAGTTCATCTGGCCTTTTAATAAGATCAAAACACAAATACTGATAATTTTTATTGCTCTTGCCGACCTTGTTATTTTTGCAAACACATATATTTCCTACATAGACAAGGATAAGTTCACAAAACCCCCGGTGTTTACTGAAACAATAAAAAATGATGATCAATATTGGCGCACATATTCTCTCACCCAATACACCCAAAGCCCATACCAGGCATTGGGGTGGAAAGAAAATAATGCAAAAGATGCAATAATTTCTACCAGAGAAAACCTAAATCCGGATTGGAATATCATTTACGATATACCATCTATAAGCAATCGTGCTTGGTTTGAAGGAGGTTTATCACTTGAAAGACGTGACAATATAGAAGAGTTTCTTCTATACGAAAATGAAAACCAGGCGCTTGTCGGAAAGGTTCTAGGGCTTTATAGCGTTAAATATATTGTTACTTATCGTGATTATGTTGGAATTGAGGTAAATCAGATCAAGCAAATTGATCTTGAAGGTGATTTTCCTGAACCTTTAAGACTATATCAAAATGATCAGGTAATGCCGAGGGTCTACTTTACACCGGAGGCAAAAGTCGTAAAAAGCCCTGAGGAGGCGTTCAAAGAGGTCACATCACTTGAGCATTTCAGCCCGAAGACAGTTATCCTGGAAGATAAGCCGAGGGTCGTTCCGGAAGACTTTGCAGACGTACTCGATGATTTCAAGCAACAAAACCCGGTCATGATAACAAACTATCAAAACACAAAAGTAGAAATTGACG
The DNA here is from genome assembly GCA_016926185.1 of Candidatus Woesebacteria bacterium. Classification (GTDB taxonomy): domain Bacteria; phylum Patescibacteriota; class Microgenomatia; order UBA8517; family UBA8517; genus JAFGPD01. Next base: position 4,999 of record JAFGPD010000054.1, read on the forward strand.
CAGATATTACAAAACATGGATTTTTGGTATTTAATGACATTTATTATCCCGGCTGGAAAGCTCAAGCATGCAACAAGGATGGGTCTGACTGTAGAGAGCAAAACATATTACAAGCCAACTATCTTGTGCGGGCTTTAGAACTGGACCCGGGAGAATATAAAATCATATTTTCCTACGAACCGATAAGTTTTAAGGTTGGTTCGATAGTAACATTATCAACACTTGGCCTATTAATTTCAATAGGATTGTTGCTTTTTGTTAAGAAAAAATTATACAAATAAACCAAAGCGGGGGTAAAGAAACACAGGAACCTCCCGTTCATTCCAGTAAAATTCCTGTTTTGTCCTGTGTGCTTAAATAACATGTCAAAAAAAAGATCACAAAAACCAAAAAAGTCCTGGAAAAAATATATCCGCGACCAGGAAAGAAAACGAAAACTAAAAGAGCAAAAACGCAAAAAACTAGAAATGGAGAGAAACTATAAAAGGATCCCTCAAGCAACTGTATCTGATGAGAAAAAAATGTTTATAAAGAAAAAAGTAACAGAAATTGCTTTAGCAATTATTTCGTTTTCAGTTCCTCTTGTACTCTATCTCCTAACTGCACCCAGAACCATTACAGCATACGGCGACAGTGCCGGTCTTATAACAAGTGCGTACTTTTTCAAAGCGGCACACCCTCCAGGATATCCCCTTTTTATAATCCTTGGAAAACTTTTCAGTCTCATACCGATCGACTCTATCGCCTTCAGGTTAAGCATAATGAGCTCAGTATTGGCAAGTTTTAATTCATTTCTTGTGTATAAGATCATGCGTATGTTAAAGCTACCCAAAATCCCGGCAGTAGTATCTGCAATCACAATCTCTCTAACCTATTCTTTATGGCTTTATGCAATTACTCCCGAGGTCTTTGTACTCAATAACACCATAGCTTTGCTGATAATTTATTTGTGCGGCAAATTTAAACAAAAGATAGAAGAGGATGAAATTAGCAACAGCTCACTTCCCTGCCTTATTACTTTTCTTTTTGGATTGGGACTTTCCAATCACATGACCATTATCCTATTGGCACCGGCAGTTTATTACTTTCTTTATAAAAATGATGCCTTCAGGTCAAAGGAACAGTTGTTCAAAATGATACTATTTTTGTTTTTAGGTCTAACGCCTTATGTGCACACCTTTCTCTCATCATTCTCGCTCGATTATCCTCATTACGGAAATTTACCCAACCTCGGCAGATTCATTCAATATATAACAAGGTACGACTATGGAGGGCTTCTCAGCGGTGGTGCAAAAGAAGCATCCAACCCCAACGAAAAATACTTAGGAATGTTCTATTATTATCTGAAATTGCTTCTCAACGGCTTTACTTTTCTTTCAGTTCCCGGAGTATTGTATTTTATTTACCACAAAGTCACCAAAAAGACCTCGCTGGAGCAAGTCATTGCATTAACATCGATTCTGGCAGGAATAGTATTCCCTCTGATGTCACTGTCCGGATTGGGTGAAACTGACCTTCACTCACAGGGGGTCGCTGAACGTTTCGGACTTTTGGGAATGCTTTTTTTTGGAATTGCTTTCTTTGCCGGAACTTATTATTTATGGCAGAAATTCGCCTCCGAAAAGACTGACTATCTTAACGGGATACTGATAATACTAATGATCATTATCGTTTTTGGAAATTATAAAAAGGTCGACAAGAGTGACTATGAACTTGCAGAGTATTATGCACAAAATATTTTGGGACAACTTGGGGAAAATGATGTAGTATTCACCAACGATGACCTTACTGCCACTTCCCTTCTATACTTTGCACGAGTTGAAAATGAGAAGCCCGGACTAATTTTGATAAGCAGCGGCTTTCTGGGAAATAAAAATTACCAAAAGGAACTTAATAAGATGTGGCCCGATCTTTACAAAACGCAATCCCCTTATGAGTATGATATTGCCAGAGATATTATTGAAACCAATTCCCAAAAAGACAAAAACACATACTTTGTAATGCTTGATGATCCTTATCCTCTTGGATTTCTGGCAAATCCTCATTATTTTAAGACCGAAGGACTTCTGCTAACTGCGAACACAAAAACTACACCTTTGGAATTGACCGAATCGATCTCTGAGAATGAATGGGAGAATTACAATTATGAAGGGCTTAACAAAAGCTACAATGATCCCTTTGCAAAACTAACTAAAAATAATTATGCTCACCGGGCTGAAGTAAACTCCCGTCTTTTACAAAATTATGGATGTCTCAACTGCGCCAAGGAAGAGTTGAAAAACTTCTCTAATATTATGCCGGAATTAAGTTACGACAATAAATATCTCGAAAACTTGTCAGCTATCGAACAACCTGACCAAAGCACTGCAGAAGCACTTTTGGAACTTTCAAAAGAACGCTTCATTACAAGCTATATGCCCTCAATGATGGATTTCCACCGAACTGTGTGGGATCTGCAAAGAGCTGAAAAAATAGCTCCCCAAAATATTGAGGTGATTGGAGGTCTCGGGGAAGTATACGAAATGCTTGGGCTTTATGATCTGGCAGGAGAAAAATACCAAAAAGCCGATCAAATCGACCCGTCCGGTGGATGGGAGGGATCTCTTGTAAGGGTCCAAAAGGAAGCCAGCAAACTTAAACTGCTGAAATACTTCTAAAAGGTTATAGATCCGCATTGTTAAATTTACATAAAAACCCAACTTACATAATAACGAAAAATAAACATCTAAGATAATTTCTAGACTTTCGAAAGTAGATATATCAGATAAACATTGAAGGCACGATCTAATTTTTCAATTTTGAACAGCTTCCCTACTTGTTTCTCCATGATCTCATGAGTGAATATCTGTAAATGCCACTCGCTTATCTCTGGTTCTATGTTTGGAAATAACTTGTCCATAAGACGAAATTTTGTCATCAATCTCTTAATTCTCAGCATGAATAGTTCATTAGGTACCGAGATGACAATTCTTGCATTGTCTTTAGCTAGGTAGTGGATGTTCTTTAGCACTTCCCATGGATTAGCTACATGCTCTAGAGTTTGCGAACATATCACTACATCAAATGAGTTTTTCTTTAATACTCTGCTTCTTATTGGTTTTTCTGCATCAGCAAAGATCAGTTCAGCTTTATCCCCCAGCATTTTTTTCGCATCATCAAGAGCAACTTTAGACACATCAAGTCCAACAATCCTTTTTGCACTCTCAATTTTTGAAAGTATTTGCCCTCTTTCACAACCGATCTCCAAAACACTATCTTTCTTTGTAATATTTGCCAGTTCAATTATTGTATCCACGCGTTTTCTTTCAATAATTCCTGCGATTTTCCCCGTGTAAGGAGTTGGGTGGTATTGATACATCGCATCATTCCACTGCGAAACCATCTTTGTAATGTAATCGATCTTGTTCATGTAGTTAAAGATTCTTTCTCGCTGATTTCAGGATTTGATCTATTTTTCGTAAACTTCCACTCCCGAATTAAAGCAGTAACAAAAATAATTCCGGCAAATATTGATGTTCCGATCGACACGTTTATCCCGAGCTTCACACTCTCCGGTTCATAGCGAAACACCACCTCATGCTCGCCACTTGGCACTTCCACAGCACGGAAAGCATAATTTGCCCTGTAAATCTTTTTCTCCTGACCATCAACATAGGCCTTCCAGCCCGGATAAAAGGTATCGGATAAAAATAAAAATCCATCTCCAGCTGCTTGAGTTTTAATTACCACCTCAGTATCTTCATACTTAAGAAACTCACTGGTTGCAGAGAAACCGCCTTTGGCACCCCAATCAGTATCCTCCTCAATATAGATCTTTTGTAAAGGTTCAAAGTCTACCTTTTCAAAATGCTCCAGGATCTCATCGGGCCCAGCTTTCTCAGCACGAGGAACCATGAATTGCCTCGGGAAATAATCGAAGAATTCAATTATATATAACGGGTCTTGTCCATTCTCAAACTCAATTGTCTTTGCCGGAACAGTGACAAAACTATTGAATGGCTGATTGGTTAAAACATAGCGAACACCCATTATTCGATTTAGAAACAAAAAAGTATCGCTAACACCAGTGAGCTTCCCTTCAGGATCATATTCCCAGCCATTAAAGAATATTTCACTTTCCAGATCATTAAACCTTTCAATTTTCAAAGTTCCGGAATTTGCTGCGCCAACATTTTTCGGAATATCATAAAGTAAATTATTGTATACCGGCAACAAATTCCTAAGATTTTTATGAAACTCAGGATCGGTCCACATTTTCTGGTCTTTTATATAAACAGGGATGCTGGCGTTAAAATAGGGCAAATTCACAACCCGTTCATTTTTTTGAAGATTCTCTTTTAAATACATCACCGTTTCATTTTCCTGATACCATACACCCCCATCAACTTCCGGATAAAGCTTTTTGGCATGATGATAAAGGTCAGAGTAACTAATAAGAATTATTAAAGCTACAAGCAGTAACTTTGATCTATTGTTAAATTTGTCCTTAATATCCCAAGATCTTAGTTTATCAATAGCTAAAGCTCCCAATACAGCTATGGAAAAATTTGTGACAAAAATTATTCTATAAGGTATTCGGAAGAACGAGATGGGTGGAATTGAAAAAAATACTCCGCCTCCCAACTGACCTCCAGCTGCGAATATGAATGAAACCGTAAAAATGACTGTAAAGATCACAGAAAAATAATCCTTCTTTCGCGCAAAGTACACACCTGCAAAGAAAAATATTAAACCCAAAATTGAGGGATAAACATAACGCTCATCTGTCGGCCAACCGTTTTGAGCGAAACCGTTTATCGTATTATCAACAGAATAACTGCCAAAGGGATCCCAAAAGCTTTTTATATCAGAAAGTGGGAAACTATAATGTAAGATCTCCTCCGAAGTTAATCCTCCAGACCGGGTTGAAGAATTTGTAAATTCATATTGAGGCAGGAGCTGCCCTGCACCTATGCCCAAACCAACCAAACTGAACAATAAAAGAGATAGAAAAAGCTTTGGATATTTATTGCCAACACTCGCCCATCGAATCAGCGCGTAAGGATAGATAAACAAAAGAGAGTAAATAATGATCTGCGGATGACCACCTAGTATCGAAAGTCCCAAAAAAATTCCGGCTAAAATGATCAGATAAAACTTTTGTTTTCTGATATATTTTTCGATCAAATAAATTATTCCCAGAAAATAAGCAAACGATGTAAGCATTCCAATATGCATGATCTCATTTGCGGAGAAACCGCTAAATGTTGCTATCACACCGCCAAATAAAGAAGCTGTTTTGCTCAGGTTTATCTCGCGAAGGAAAAGGTAAGAAAAAGAAAAGATAAGCAGATAATGAAATGCAAGTACTAGCGCATAGGACTGCTGCGGTTCAAGGTCTTTTAAAAGATAATTGACCGGATATAGACCCCCGATATTTGCCGCCAAGAATGGATAACCACCGCTTATTTTTGAAGTCCATATAGGCAACTTTCCCTCTTTATATGAATCGTTCATAAGATCTCTAACGGGAATGTAGTAATCCATGTAGTCGTTTGTTCCCACATGAGGATTAAAGTTAACGGCACCATTAAAAAGATTGTTTCGGAAGAAAAAGAGAATTAAAATAAGACCAACAATAAAAGGAAGGACCTCTTTCAGTATTTTTAGTAACTTCTTCTTCATACTTAAATTATAATATCAAATATTGATTTTAAATTATTATAATTTCACAAATTGTCCTAGGGTAAGTATCTAACACTTAAGCGACATGTTCCTCTGTCACTGCGAACAAAGTGAAGCAATCTGTTTTTAGACTTACCTGTGCAAGCAGGGATTGCTTCGTCACGTTTGACGTGACTTCGTCGCTTCCACTGCTCGCAATGACGAGAGTGGTGTCATCGCGAGCAAAGCGTGGCGATCTCTTAGATTGCTTCGTCACTGCGTTCCTCGCAATGACAACTTTTTTCTGTCATTCCGCACTTGCCACCGGCTCAGAGGGATGCGGAATCTATACTAATAGCGATTCAATAGAATCCTCGTTTATTAATATTATTGTCATTACGAGCGAAGCGAAGTAATCTCAAACTGTTTATTGCCCAAAAAAGTACAGCAAGCCTATTCATAAATCATAAATCTTGAATCTTAAATCTATTGCTCTATCTCTCCTGATCCGGTTGCCTGCTGAGTTTCCAGCTCAGCTTCAGCTTTTGCTCTCTCAATATCCTCTTCATACATTTTCTTGTACTCATCGATCTTTTCATAAATTTCTTTTAGATCATCAGAGGTATAACCGGAAAGCAAATTTAAGTATCTACTTAAGTACTCCACTGCCTTGACATAGTCGGGCTGTTCAAACTTCTCACCGTAAAGACGGCTCATCGCAACCAGCGCGTCACCAAAACTGGGCTCTATTTCCAAAGCCCGCTCATATTCTCGTTGAGCATCTTCATAGAGCCCAACTTCTTCATAAACATGGCCTGCGTTATAAAAATGTCTGACATAATGAAAGATTATAGACTCTTCAAATAATGGATAAGCTTGCCTGATATTCTCAACCTGCTCAAGGTCGATTGTGTTCCATATGTGATCATTTTCGGCTTGCCAGATGACAGTATTTAGATCACCGCCCTTTTTAACGGCTTGAAAAAGAAGGTGCCTTGGATAAAGCGTATAATCCCTTTCGAGAAGCGGGGCATTAGGAACAATATCCGGACCGATGTAAAAAGGCCAACCTTTGTCATAATTTGCATCCACAATTTGGCTCGTAAGAGTAAAAAGTTTATCAGGATATGGCGGCGGCACTTCAACCTCCGGATAGGTCAAAGCAAGCCACTTGTTGAACCATCTAAGATGGAATTGCCCCGGAGAGAATGCTTTGAAACTATCTCCTTTATCTATCACATATCGGTAATATTGAGAGGTCATACCGGGAATGTCGCCCGAAAGAAGCACTAATGAATCTTTGGGTAAAGCACCGAATGCATTTTTAGTATATTTGTCAGTAAAATCTGTTGTGACAGCTTTAGCATATTTATAATTTCTGTAAACAGATATTGATACAGACAGGACCACCAAAATATTGGCAAAGACTATCCCGCTTCTCACCGATAAGTCTTTGCTTTTTATCTGATTTATCTTTTCAATTAAAAATAAAGCTCCATATCCGATCGCCGTTGCAACAAAAATGTTGGGAAGCATATGGAAACGTCTTACCGTTGCTTGATTGAAAGCATCTATGAGCGGAAACTGTGAATACCCCAAAAATACATATCCGCTTAGTAGAAAGCTTGTCAGAATAAAAGCAAAGATCTTTTTGCTTTTTCTAAAAGAATAGTATGTACCCAATATCGCAAAAACTACACCAACTATTGAAAAGTCAGAAAGTATGTATCGTGAATAATATATGACGTGGTCCACCGGAAAAACACTTTTGACCTGCGGACCCAACCCCTCACGAAAAGCTGAGAATGTACCAAAGTCCGTTCTTCTAAGATTGTTGAAAGCATCCCAGACACTTTCTACCATTCCATCGTTCATCGGTGGCCGAGATGAAGATATGCCAATTGTCAGGACAAAAAAAGGTATTATTCCCAAAACAAAAACTGCCAAGTAAGACAGGTCGAGACTTTTTTCATCCCATCCTTTCCGTAGAGCATTCCATAAAAGAATGGCAATTCCCGGAAATATCAAAACTATTGTCTGATGATGGGTCAAAGAAAGTGCAGAAATGAATGCAAGTATGTATAAAAAAAGCGTTGATGATCTACTATGAGTATCGCGTGCTTTTACATAGCTTACAGATAATAAAATTATCAAAACAGCAAATAGATTATTTAACGGAAAAACCTCAAACTTAAGTGAGTATTGCCAAAAGATTGTTGAAAAAGCCAAAAAAAGCGAACCTGTAAAGGCAGCTAATTTCTCATTGATAGATTGCTCATCCGACTCATCTTTCAAAAGACTGCAAAGTGCAAGAAAAAAGACAACAACAGTTGCAGCACTTATAAAAGATGATGCAAGGTTAACTCTTTTTACATCCCTAAAAGGAAGAGGAAGTTTATAAAAAAGATTGCCGATCAGTGTGTTAAGAGGATAACCCGGCTGATGGGCTATACCTTTGGTGATCGCAGCAGTTACCATTTCGGTACTATCACCAGGAGCAACATATTCACTTGCCATATAAGTATAAGTAAAAAGTGTGATAGCCCACAAAATAATTACAAAAACAATTGAAGTGATGATATTTTTCATTAGTCAGATTATAGCAATTAAAAAATAAAGCCTGTAGACAGACCAAGGTAACATCGGTTTATAACTTCTAAGAATAGAATATTCCGTAAGATCTCACAAACATCAGAGGCACTTACAGGAAGTATTGGATGACATAGAACTAACACTATTGTTATACTCATATTACAACTGTGTTTATAAAAAAAAGAAAATTAAAGATAGTGAGCAGACGATTTTTCAAGACCGTAAAACCACTCACTATAATGGTCAGAACTTTAGTAATTTTAGTCATCTTGTTGGCAGCATTTTTGGCTATTTTCATCATTCCTCCGATCAGAACAAAGCAAACTCTATCAAAAAACAAGGCAATGCTCACTAAAGCAAAGCTCCTCCTTTCCGAAGATAAGATTGCAATAGAGCAATATAATCAGCTGTCTGCTTACAATCTTGCATTTTTTGAAGATAAGAACAATATCATGCAAGGCATGATGAGGATCACCGATGAGGGTTTTGCAACTGACGAGGTTCTAAAATTCAAAAGGGCCTGGCTTATCGAGGGCAAAGCTGCAAAATATATTAACAATGACCTTAAAAATAATCTAGCTCAAATGAAAGACGATATTGACCTATTTTATAAAGATATTGCTCCCACAATAGATAAGATAGATATTATAAACTCCAAACTTTCCAAAATATACGAATATGATCCAAGGATAGATCTAAGTTTGGATCTGCAAGACGGCAAGGAAGAGCTGGTAGAAAGAGCCGCAAAAGCCGCAAACGCTATAGAAGATATCTCCCGAAATGTTAACGAAAATAAATACAATGAGGATGAACAGATCAAATTCTCAAACAAAGCTGAAGAAATTTCAGCAAGCTTAAAAAGTTTTGAAAATTCTTTAAAACAAGGAAATATCAACGAAGCTGAAAGGTCCAGAGAACAGATCTTTGATAATTATCCTGAGTTCAAAAAGACTGCTTTTGCTCTTGAGCTCTCAATTCTACAAACCGATGAGGCTAAAAGACTTTTAACCATTCAGGATGAGATTTTAAGAAAGCTGGATGAAATGATCGCTAAACTGGAAACACTCGGTGATATTTCAAAAACTTAATTGACTTCATGACTGCCTAAGACAAACCAGCCTGGATAATAATATGTGTTATAAGTATAATTAGACAATTATGAACGACATTGCAGACCGTGAGACAATACAAATTTCCAATCCTGTGAATCAGAACAACAGGTCCGTCCGAAAAAAGAAATTCCCTCATGTTAGTCTAAAAGCTCTTTCTATTATATTTTCTGGTTTGCTGGTGATCGGACTGTTCTTGGGCGGATTTTGGTATTACAAAAATTCTATGAATAAACCACAAGGACCGAGTGGTCAGGGCACAACAGAAGTACTTTCCCAAGATGAAGTAAAAGATTTAGTTTCTGAAGTGGGAGAGCTTATTAGACTACCTTCAAGCGAGGAACCTACTATTGCCACCGTTTCAAACCTGGACCAGCTTCAGGGTCAGGACTTTTTTCAATACGCCAAAGAAGGAGATAAAGTCTTAGTATACAGAAACGCCAAAAGAGCTTATCTTTATAGATCGGACGAAAAAAGACTTATCGAAGTTGGGACTATCAGCTTTGGAGAGGGCGATGTTGCAGGAGATTCGGATGAAATACCGGTTATTCTCCCCTCACCCATTCCTACACAACCTATAACTTCTCCTGAACCTGTAACACCTGCTCCATCTGCTAATACAACTACGACACCAACGCCAACTGCGATAACACCAACGCCTTCAGAAAGTAATACTCCAACACCAACTGAGTGATCCCATTACTATAATAAATAGACACATATCGTCTTTCTGATCATTTAAATAAATGGCATTATATTTTTGTATCTGAGTATTTAATAATTACTTAATAGCCATTATTAAAAATGGTATAGTTTTATTAGCTTAAAAGCATGTTTTTTTATACTTTTAAGCTAAAGGGTTTAAAGAAACAAAGGATTCAAACCTTGTCATTAGACAGGGTGTTGTCTATTGAATCTCGTATTTTCACGCAATAGGCTGAAATAAGGTTGAAAATGGAAAAATATAGCAAAAAAGTTAAGAACGAAAATCGAAAAGCTAATAACCATAACTAATAGTTAAATAATTATTAAATATGACTTTTAGTTATTAGATAAAAAAATGAAAAAATTACTGACAATAATCATGATCGCTTTACTAATAGGCGGAGCTGTCTTTTTACTTGTTTTCAAGGGAGGAAACAAATTTGATGGAACAAAAGAAACTCCGGACTTTGAGATAAAAGACAATGGGCTTTTATTAAACACCGATAAAAGCAGGTACAACCCAAAAGAAGAGGTTTATTTCCAGATAGCATCTTTGGACAAAGACGGTGATTCTAATTGTGAAGCGGATCTTGAACTTCAAATATCAGGTCCTGAAGATAATGATATAAAACTCACAACGGAAGACGGAACAATTAGCAAAACTCCCAACTGCGGCACGAGCGGCTCCAGCAATGACCCCGACTACACCGCGTTCATTGAACCGGTTGAGGAAGGCATTTACGATCTAAAACTGACAGATCTGAAGACTAATGAGTTCGTTGGATCTTTCTTTATTGTCGGAAATTCTGAGGCGGAACTTTCAGTAACTCGATGGGGTCCCTCAAAAGCGATAAATGACGGAAAGACTCGCAATCCCATGAAGTTCATATTGGCAAGCGCGAATGATTTTGAAGGCCAACTAATAGAAGCTGTTCCTGTTGATGTTGAAATAGTCTGGCAAGGTGCCGCATCAGTCTCAACTTCGGCGAACCAGGCCGGCAAAACACTGACTTGGGATATTTCCTTAAAAGCCGGTGAGGAAAAAGATCTTTCCTATGAATATTTAGTTAAACCCGGCTCGTCAGGGATCATGACTTTAGGGAAAGCAAAACTAATTAGCGGCAGAGATGAAGTTATTTACGAAGAAGAAAAACCGTGGATCATTGTTGTTACAGATAACTAATATCGAAAAACTAAAAATGAAAAACTATAGCCAAAAAACTAAAAATATAGAACGAAAAACTAATTATAATAGCGACTTGAAATCAAGAACTTATGAGTTTTCTAAGGATATTATTAAATTCGTTTCTAGATTTCCTAATACTAGAGTATATTGGGTAATTTCGGATCAACTTCTAAGATCGGCTACTTCTATCGGAGCAAACATCATTGAAGCGCAAGCCTCATCCAGTAAAAGAGAATTCATAAAGTTCTTTCAAATATCGCTCAAAAGTGCAAACGAAACTGAATATTGGTTAAGCCTCTTAAAAGACGCAACAAAGGTGGACATAAAAGAGGTAAATAAGTTGATCAAAGAGGTTAAAGAAATATCGAAAATGTTAGGAGCTAGCCTTCTGACAATGAAAGGAAAGAGGAAATGTTAACTAAGAACTTAGAACTAATATCTAATAACCATAATTAAAAACTAAAAGCTAAAAAGTTATTAATTATGGCTTTTAGTTCTAAACTCTTAATTATTAGATAAACAGTTATGGTTTTTAGCTTTTCACTATTAGTTATTAAATAAAGTTAAATGAATCTTAAACAAAAAATATTATTAACGATCTTATTACTCGCAATCGGTTTTGCTTTGCCGGCCAAAGTTAAGGCTGCAGAAAACGTCGTTACCTATTCTGCAGGCGAATCAGGAACCTACAATCCCTCAACGGGAACCACCCAAATCGTTGTAGAGCTGTGGGGCGGAGGTGCCGGCGGAGGTGCCGGTCCGGGAAATACCAACGGCGCAGGTGGTGGTGGAGGTGGCGGAGGTGCTTATGTCATTAAAACCATTTCCAGCCCAAGCTCAAGCTACTCTTACTCTGTAGGTACTGCAGGGAACGGAGGCTCAGTTGGCAATCCCGGTGACAATGGAGGGTCAACAACCTTTGACAGCGGAACCTATACTGCAGCCGGAGGTACCGGCGGAAGTGTTGGTCCTCTTGGAGCAGGAGGTGCCGGCGGAAGCGGGTCCGGCGGTGATACGAATAGGGACGGCGGAGACGGAGCAACTGCGATCTCGGCCCAGTCAGGCGGCGGAGGCGGAGGTGCAGGCACTGATAATCCGGGTGGTGATGCAGGAACACCTAATGTCTACACTCCCGGAACGGGAGGCAGCAGCCTCGGTGGTGACGGAGGTGACGGCTGCAACACCGGCTCCAACTGCACCGGAGGAAACGCCGACACTGCAAGTGTCTACGGAGGCGGAGGTGGAGGCGGTATGAGAAACGCAGCCGGAGGAAACGGAGCCGGAGGCTATATCAGGATAACAGAAACAATTCCCGGAACTTCGATCTCAGGAGTGATCAGACAAACTGACGAGTCCTCCGCTTTTGACTGCAGCTCGGGTGGTCCCTACACAGTCAGACTCAGGGTCGATGGATCAGGAACTTACTCGGGAGATTGTACAGCCAGTTCCGGTGCTTGGGCAGTCAGTGACGTGACCCTTAGCTCGGGCCAGACCATTTATGCCTATATCTATAACGAAACACCAAAGGGCAGCACGGTTTTAGTTGCCACCGATTCATCTCATTTGGATGTGGACATATTCCAAAACAGAGTTATCTTGCGTGATGAGGTCAACGGAAGCATAACCAATTCTGAGATACTCGCAGGAAACACTGCAGATGCTGATGATCTCATTACAACAAGTGGAACTGATGTCACAGTGAGCTCAAGTTATGAAACCCATATTTACTCGGGTGATACCTACGCACCCGGAGCCAATGTCACAACAGGCAAACTGCATGTTGTCGGCACCTACACAGGAAGCACTGAAACTTTGACTTTGACAGGCACGGGAACAGGCACTTCCCGCCCATTATATGTTGATGGAGGAAGTTTCACCGCGCCTTCTACAACTGACTTTGAGGGAGATGGGGATGTTGGTGTCGAAGGAACAACATATAACGCTCTTACATTCACCCCCACCATCACTGCCGGCAGAGCTTATAGCTTTACAGGAGCTGCAACAATTAATGGCAATTTCACCTCCAACCCGACAGCTGCCTCTGCACAGACCTTGACAGTGAATCTCGGAGGCACGACCGCTGTAGGAAGCTCATACACAACGACTTTAACAGGAACCACCTCCGGCGTGACAACGCTAGATACACGCCCCGTATCGACTGATTACAACCTTTCAACGGGCCTTCTCAATATCGCTTCAGGAAGCACGCTGGATGCGGGCAGCTCGGCATCAACCATCACTTTGACAGGCACTGCAGGAACTTTATGGACAAATGGAGGGACATTCACCGAAGGAAGTTCAACTGTCATTATGAACCCCGACGCTGCTGTCACTTTATTTTCTGCAGACCCCGGTCTTTACAACTTAACACTCTCCCCAACCATTACTAGCGGAAGAACATACACAGTCGGCTCCGGACTCACTATTGGCGGAGATTTTAATATGAATCCTTCAGCGGGTTCATCTTTGGCACTCACCGTGAATATGGGCGGTGACATCACAGTTGCCGCAACAGGCACAACAACACTCACAGGTGCGGGTGCAGGACCGGCAACAACAACAGTCGACATGCGGCCTGTTGCAACAGACTACGACCTCTCAACAGGACTTTTGAGCATCGCGTCAGGAAGTGTATTGGATGCAGGAAGCTCGGCTTCCCTAGTCACATTGACAGGAACCAGCGGAACACTCTGGACCCACAACGGCACATTCACCGAAGGAGGCTCAACAGTCACATTCACTCCCGATGCCGATGTTACCTTATTTTCTGCCAATCCAACACTTAATGACCTGACACTTTCTCCCACCATTACAGCAGGAAGAGCATACGGTATTGGAACCGCACTGACTATAAACGGAGACTTTGAGATCAACCCAACGGCTGCATCCTCTCTTGCATTGACAGTCAATGCGGGCGGAAATATCACCCAGTCTGCAACATCAACTCTCACTCTGACAGGAACTACCTCGGGAACCTCAACACTAGACCTGAGGCCCGCATCAACCGATTACAATATTGACACAGGCTTTATCAATATCGCCTCAGCCGGAACTTTGGATGCAGACGCTGCTGCGTCAACAATTGACCTCAACGGGACCAGCAGCACCCTGTTTACTGTTGCAGGCAGTTTCAGTCAGGGAAATTCCACAGTGACTGTAACTAACGCAAGCGGCACTCCCACTCTCAACTCAGGAACTGTAACTTTTTATAACCTGACAATTGATCCTAGCAATTTGACAATAAATACCTCGGCAGACAACATCACTGTCAGTAACACCTTAAATATTGCTTCAGGAGACACACTCAACTTAGCATCCGGCCAGACTTTGACAGTGTCAACAACTCTCACCCTTGACGGAACAATTTCAGATTCAGGAGGAGAGCTTAATTACACATCGACAAGCGACTTCCCCACCACCGGAACCATTACAGCGGCCCTGACACTTGATGCAACCAACGGCAATATCAATGTCCCCAATCCGGCCAATGATTACGGCGGAGCTCTCACTATTTACAATAACTCCGCATCAACAAGAACTGTCACTCTAGCTTCGGGTACTATTGACGTGACCGGCAATCTAACGCTCAATGCCAATAATACCGGCGGTATAAGCTTGACCGGCGACACCAACGATCCCGATATCAATATAGGCGGAAATCTTACCGGCACCAACGGTGGCGGAACGGAAGATCTCACAACAGGAAGCGGCACTTGGACAGTTACGGGCAATGTTGATCTGACCGATGTTGGAACTTTCACCGCAACTGACGGCAACGTTTTTCAAATGAACGGAGGTTCAACAACTTTGACCTCAGCCGGAGAATCTTTCCATACCTTTATTGCCTCTGGAGGTTCCCCTTCAACAGCTGATGCCATGACAGTCAATGGCAACTTTGCGGCAGCTGGAACAGCCTCTTTCACTCATGCAGTAGGAGACATGGACGTTAACGGCACCTTCAGCGCCTCCGACAGCGCCACCTTTGTCCACGCAGCCGGTGCAGACATTGATATCTATATTGCAGGTGATCTTAATCTCGCAAGCGGAACTAGCTGGACCGAAAACACAACGTCAACTTCACAGGTAATTTTTAACGGTGACCTGACCTACACGGACAATGCGGGCGTAAGTATCGGAAACGTTGTAATAGGAAATTCCCCCGACACCACTTATCTGTCAACTGACGCATCCGCTAACTCCCTCACTATAAACAGCACCGACTATTACTACACATGCGGATGGGAAGTTGATATTGGCAATGGCGGAATAACAATAAACGGAACGTTTGATGCAACTTCCGATGAAGCAGGCTGCTCCGTTTATGACACCGGAGACCCCGAAACGACAATAAATGACGCAAATCTTTTCAACTTAAGCGGCACCGGAACTTTTGTCCCCGACCAGTCAACCATAATCTTTGATGACAGCAGCGGAACCAATGCTTTAACCACCGCCGGAACCGGAACTTTTTACAATATGGAAGTAAACGGCGCCAGTAACACCATGCAGCTTGCAGATGCACTGGACGTTGACAATGATCTTACTATCACAGCCGGAACTCTTGACTTAAACGGCAGTAATCAGCTGAATGTCGGCGGAAACTTTGATAACGATGATGGATTCGAGGCAGGAACCGGAAAAGTGGTCTTTGACGCCGATTCGGGAACAAAGACAATTGATGCTCTGGGCGGATCTCCTGATGAGTTTTATGATGTTGAATTCAACCAAGGGACTTCGGCAACTTGGCAGCTGACCACGGCAATGGAAGTTGATAATGACTTCACAATAACCGACGGAACGGTCGATGTGAATGGCGCAAATCAGATAACGGTAACCGGTAACTGGGACAATACCGGCGGAACGTTTACTGCAAGCACCGGAAAAGTTCTAATGAACGCACAAGATTCCGGCAACACCCTAAGCGGAACTATGACAGGAACCTCAAGTTTCTATGATCTGGAATTCAACGACAGTGGGACAAGCGGTGCATGGACATTCGGAAACAATTCTGCAACGGTCACCCATGACTTTTTAATTTCAGGCGGGACTGTAACAGCACCGGGCAGCGGCTACACTCTTACAATAGCAGAAGACTTTACCAACAATGACGGCTTCACTCATAATTCCGGTGAGGTTGCCTTCAACTCAACAGCCAACTCATATCTTCTCTACACCGGCAATACAACCTTTTACGATCTTTCCATCACAACATCGGGCAGCAAACAGGTTTACTTTGATGAGGCTCAGGAAACAATAATAACAGACAATGGATCGCTCACAATTCAGGGAACGGATTGTGCAAATCTCGTTTATCTTGACTCCAATGTTGACGACAACCCTTGGGATCTAAACGTCAGCACTACCGGAACTACTATTGACATCGACTATGCTGATGTTGAAGACAGTAATTCCACCAACCCCATAAGCGCCGACAGCTCAACAGAAGTGAATGGTGGCAACACCAACTGGTCGATAGATGAAGGCACCTGCAGTGCCAGTGGTCTAAAACCAAGATTCTTTGGAGGAGTTAGAGGTCTGGATGGAGTGAGGATCAAGTAAATAGTATTTTTGTACATAGCAATGTAAATCAAAAATGCAAAATGAAAGCAAAATATCAAAAATAACTTTGAATTTTTAGTTACATTTTGATCTTTGATATTTTATTTTCGATATTTATTAGAAATTCCTAATATGATCTTTGATTTAAAAAATTACTAATTGATGCACTCAAACTTGAAAATAACTAACTGATGATCGGGGTCTGCTGTGCGGGGAGGACAAATCTTTAAAAAACAAAAACAAAGAAAAAATCCCGTTAGCAAGCAAGCAAAAAAGCGCAGCAGATCCCACACCAACATCAAGGTTCCGAACCTTGATGTGAGACCAGCTGATCTTTGTTTAACCTAAAGAATTTAATCGAGGCTTATTTGAGTTGTCGTCGTAACAAAAGGCGTACAATAAATGCACTTAGGTTCGAGGAAGGTCTGGAAAAACACTTACTTAAACTTTCTGCAAAACTAAAAAGCAGAAACTACTCCCCCGGAAAAAGTATCTGCTTTATGGTTAACTATCCCAAGGCCAGAGAGATCTTCGCAGCAGATTTTACCGATCGCATTGTCCACCACCTTCTAATAAACGCTATCGAAAAATATTTTGAAAAGAGATTCATCTTTGATTCTTATGCTTGCAGGAGAGAAAAAGGTACTCACAATGCTGCTGCAAAAACACTAAAATTTATAAGAACTATTACTAATAACAAAACAAGGAATGCTTACTACCTTCAACTGGATATAAGAAGTTTCTTTCCTGATCTTGATAAGAATATCTTGTTTAAAATCATTAAAAGAGAGGTTCTTGCTATGAAAAAAGGCAAAAATTGGAAAAGTGATATCCTCTGGCTAAGTAGAGTGATCATATATCATGATCCGACTGCAAATTATCAACTTAAAAGCCCTCCAGTTTTAATGAGAAAAATTCCACGCCACAAGTCTCTTTTTGGTAAAAGCAATAAAAAGGGTTTACCAATAGGAAACCTAACATCGCAATTTTTCGCAAATGTTTACCTTAATGAATTGGATCAGTTTATTAAACGAAAATTAAAAGTAAAATACTACATCCGTTACGTCGATGATCTTCTGCTACTTTCCGAAAACAAAGATCAACTAAAAAGCTGGCGCAAAGAAATTAATAACTTTCTTATTAAAAAATTAAAACTAAGCTTACACCCGCAAAAAGATCATTTGAGATCTGTTTATCAGGGAATAGATTTTCTAGGCTATGTGATCTTTCCTTCCCACGTATTAGTAAGAAAAAGGGTTGTGGATAATCTTAAAACAAAACTTTATAACCTTAATCAAAACAAACTACCGCCGTCACTAAAAGAAATTGAAAAGACAACCGCACTGTTAAATTCCTACTTTGGTCATTTTCGAAAAGCAAATAGTTACAGCTTAAGAAAGGTTGTATACAAAAAACACCTTGGGAAATATAAAAAGTTCCTCAAACCTCAAAATGATTTACTGTTTTTTGCCCACTTAAGCCATCCGGATAGCATTTTCCCTATCTCCTCTTCCCGCCCGATCAAAAATGAAAACTTTTTATGATTAATCAGTTTCAGCTCATGTGCCATTCGAAGTCTTAATTTCAGCTTGTCAAAAGAGGCAGATGCACTTCTTATGACCGGCTCCTTGAGTTTGTTAGATAAGCTGTTTGCTTCAATAACCCCATCGATCACTTCCCAGCTATGATCAATAATGTTCTGGCCCAGCGTATATTTGTATGACTTGGGAAAGTTACTTACCATATTGTAAAGATAGATTATTAATTTGTATAAAGAGAGGTACAGGGGTAGGTGTTGAAGATTGGACATTTATTTTTTCGCCCGGGTGTAAGCTCAAATCCCTGCGGACACAGCGAACGTAGTTATTATTGCTCTTAGTGTTGTTGTTCGTGTTGCCGTTACCCAAGTTCACGTTCCACGCGTTACTCTGACTATTATAGTTCTCCGTGCTCGACCAGTGGTTGCTGTTAGCGTAATCCTTACCGGTTTCATCTATCCCCACCGAGAGTCTGACGGATTTTACCGAAAGACAATCTGTATTTCAATACCTTTAATCAACGATATCAAGGTTCTTAAACCTTGATGTTGAAAAGGTACGGTAAGGCGGATTTGATTTCACACCCTCCCTATCCGGTCAGGGCCAAACTAAAGTGGTTGGTCCGGAAAGATCTGGCGTGATTAATTTTAGCTTTATTGCAACCATAAAGTCAAAGGGTAAGTAAAAAAACTAAAATTTTAAATTAATTAAATTCTATAGAATTTAATCCCTGCGGACACAGCGAACGTCGTAATCAGCGCTCTTATTGGTGTAGCCGGGCGTGTAGCCGTAACCCAAGCCCACGGGCCACGCGTGACTCTGACTACTATAGTTCTCCGTGCTCGACCAGTGGGCGCTGAGAGCGTTGGGTAAGTTATTCCCCGAGCCATTAATGTAGGCCTGCATCAGCTCTTTCTGGGTGGGAAGCCTCCAGTCTGTCTCCATTCCCGTTGCCCCGTCGTCATCTGTGTCTGCATTATCCCCGTCAAGCTGCAGGTAAAGACAAAATTCAGCTGCACTAACATCATCATCTTCCGAGTAAGCATTGAGTGGATCCTGATTATCACAATAAGTGTTCGGGTCCCCCGCTGCATTAAAATTACAGGAATTACCCGTAGGACTGCTCCTGTCGTCACCGTCAACGTAAGAAAACTCATTATCAACCGATACATCACTTCTGTCCGTCCAGTATAGACCCGTGACCGAATCTTTATAGACCTTGTTGCTGGAAAGGGTTACTGTAGAACCGTTATCGGTGACACTCCTTGCCGTTCCTCCCGATGCTTCCAGTGACCAAGTGCTGGCTTCTTCGCCGGTGTACTCACTGTCTCCTCCTGCACAGGCTGAATCGCTTTCTCCATTGTTGTTTGAACAGTTGTAGTCGTCATATGCCATATTTTCTTGATTTGTTATATATGTTCCGAGACTGCAGGTCCCGGAGGTTCCTGTTTTTTGGGTTCTGTCGCCGTTTCCTGCGTAAAAAGTCGTTCCTGATAAACATGCACCCGCCGTGGCCGTGCCGTCGGGCTCCCATGCAGCTGATTCCATTATCCTGTTCCAATAAGTTCCCCAATTGTTACTCCAGTCGGCTGCATCCGTTGAACCGTAATTTGTGCCTTTTGCAACCAGCCAATCATAAGCTTCCTTTATCCTTGAAGTTGATGAGGAAGTCGGTGAACTTCCCGACTGTTCACCGCGGGCAAGGGTGAAAAAGTAAAGCAGCGCCCCGCCGGCAAGAAAGATTGCAAATACATACATCGGCACCTTTTTCTTTAAGAACTTCTTGAGTTTGCTGACGAAACGCTTCATACCTTCATTTTATTGTTATTTCATAACCCCGTCAACATATCAAGGTTCCGAACCTTGATACGTTCTCAAGAAAGTTTTAAGATAATACTGGTATGCCCAGCAGGTACTACAAAAGAAATTTTATCAAGGGATATTACTACCATATCTATAACCGCGGATCCCATAAAAATAAGGTATTTCTTGATGATAGCGACTTCGAGACCTTTCTTGAAATAACCGAATACTACTTACACTTTCCCCAAGGCAAACCCCTATCATGGAAAACAAGATATAAAGATGGTCCAAATAACAGCATCAAGGTTCCGAACCTTGTAAAGAGCTCTTTTACAATAAATTGTTTTTGCCTGATGCCCAATCATTTTCATTTTCTGGTTAAACAAAGTGAACAGCCGGATAAAGAAAACAGTATCACTAACTTTATGAGGCGTCTGATGATCACCTATGCAATGTATTTCAATGATAAGTACGATCAATCCGGAAATCTTTTTCAAGGAAAATATAAAAATGTAAACGTCAGAAGTAACGACCAACTCCTCTACCTTTCAAAATATATCCACAAAAACCCTTCGGAAATATTATCCAGCGGTCAGGAATTGGCTCAATATAAGTATTCAAGCTACCCTACCTATCTTGATTTTAAAAATAAATATAAGTGGGTTGACAAAAAACCCATTCTCGACTTGGTTTCTAATAAAGATCAGTACAGAAAATACGAAGATTTCGTTGAAAAAATGCCACAAAGAGATTCATTAATCGAAAGAGTGATCCTTGAGTAACATCAAGGTTCGGAACCTTCCAATACAACCATGCAAAACACTACTTGATTCGAGGCTCAAACGAAGATAATATGATAGTTACTTGCTGGCTAACGGTTTCTCATCAGAAGCCTGGTTTTTATGTGTTTTTTATCTGATTTATCTCCCCTGCACAGCAGACCATACCAAACATCAAGGTTCGGAACCTTGCAAAAAACCATATGAATATAAAAAAACGAATAACAAAAATCCTAGTTTTACTTACAGTACTACAATCGGTTGCTTTTGCATTCCCCCCACCCAGCCATGCTGCCTCGCAGATAAGTATTACCGGCGACGCAAAAGCCCTTAATACTGATGGCTACCTCGACTTTACCAATGAAAACAGCAACGTTACAGTAAACAGTGAGACGGGGAAGTTCACAGGTTATGTATTCTCAGACGACCTAGGCTGGATCGAATTCGGCACAACCGACAACGCCGAGGGGCCTGTCTATGTTGAACTATCAACAGGTTATCTGAAAGGCAAAGCCTACGTTCTCAACACCGAGAATTACATCGACTTTTCTGCCAACGGAAGCAACGTCCGCATCGAAGGCACAACTTTCTCAGGTTACGTATTCTCAGAAGATATCGGCTGGATCGACTTTTCCGACACAGGCGTAAATGCCGCATCCGGATTTATCGATTACCCTATTGCATCATGGGGCTTTAACGAAGGTTACGGTCAAAACGCCAACGATTCCTCGAGCTATGAACACACGGGCGTGCTAGGCGCAACAACCGGCGAAAGCACTGACGATCCGTCATGGACTCAAGAGGATCTTTGCTATTCGGGGAAATGCCTTTCCTTCGACGGCGGTGATTATGTTGGGATATCTTCATCAGTAACTGACGTCAAAACAGTCTCCTTCTGGGTACGACCCAAAACTACTACCCAAGTTTTCCTAGACCTTGACGGCGGTTCGCACTCAATATCAGCCACCTCTGGTACAATTACCGCAACGGGCTTCTCAACCATCTATGTCAACGGTCAAAGATCAAGAACAATTTCAGCCAATGCCTGGCAGCACATTGTGGCAACAACCGGCACTGCCTTTGACACATCATCAGCAACACTTGGAAAAGTTTCAACATCCTACCTGACAGGCTTTCTGGATGATATCCGCCTTTTCGCCACTGAAAAATCTGCCGACCAAGTCAAAGGACTTTATGCATCAAAAGAATCACCCAAAGAAGTAACTGCTCAATTCGGACCTGATGAATCATGGATATCCAACGGGCTTGTGGGGTATTGGAAACTAGACGAAACTAGTTCTCCTTCTTATGACTCTTCCGGTAATGGCAACAGTGGAACATGGCATAACTCAGCCGATGATAGCGTTGGCAAGTTCGGTAATGCAATCTCTTTAAGCAGTAGTACAAGCGATTATGTTTCAATAAGTAGCTCAGATGATTTGAATCCAACAGATGCAGTCACAGTTGCACTGTGGGTAAAACCTGACGACTCTGCAAAAAGTTCCTGGCAGGAATTTGTTATGAAGGCCCAATCCAATACTGTATCTCTCAGGCAATATAACATAAGACCACAAATAAATACGGGTTATCTGCAGGGGGGAGTCATCTCTGAAGATGGCACTGCACTAACAACTACTGCTGAAAACGTTATTGTACCCAATGATACCTGGTCACATGTAGCAATGACCTATGACTACATTGATAGCACTGTCAGACTATATATGAATGGTAAATTAGTGCAAACCGAAGTAGAAGTCGGTGGAAAGATAAATACTACAGATGGAGCTCTTGCACTAGGCAGACTCGGCTCCTACTCTGCAGAATACTTTGATGGGGATATGGACGAAGTGAGAGTTTACAACCGCGCGCTGAGTCCGAGTGAAGTAGAAAAGCTCTACTCCTGGGCGCCGGGCCCTGTTGCATATTGGAAGTTTGATGAAGGTAGCGGCACAGGGAGTAATGCTGTTAAAGATAGTTCCGGAAATAGCAATCACGGCACCATGCAGTCCTCCATGACCGAATCCAATTGGATTGCTGGTAAATATGGAAAAGCTTTGGATTTTGATGGATCTGACGATTATATAGATTCACCCTATGGAGAAAACATTGATCCTACGACAGCACCTCATACTTTCATGATGTGGGTAAAATGGGACGGGGTGGTGGGATTGAACAAAATATTTTTTTCTTCAGGAATGGATACTGACGATAGAATGTATTTAGGTATAATTAATTATTCTTGGGACATGGGCATTCAAAGTAGTGCGTGGGGAACAGGCACTACACCCGCAACTACCGATTGGACTCATGTCACCTTAGTTATGGACGGTAGCGATGCGTCCCTTTATATTAATGGTGTTTTCAGTTTTTCAAAAAGCTACACATCTTATACATTCAATCAAAACATCGATATTGGGCAAGACGCAACTGACGTAGGTACTTATAATTTTGGGGGTAGCATCGATGAGGTCAAGATCTATAACTATGCCCGAACCCCTCAGCAGATCGTTGAGGATATGAATGCGGGGCATCCTGCTCCCGGAAGTCCTGTTGGCTCAGCAATAGGACATTGGAAATTCGACGAAGGCTACGGCGACACAGCTTATGATAGTGGAACTGGAGGAAATAATGGAGATCTGGCAGGAAGCGGAACCACATGCCCTACTACAGGAGCATGTCCTACTTGGACTAATGAAGGAAAATTCGGTAAAGCACTAAATTTTGATGGTCAATACGATTATGTTCAAGCCCCACTCGTTTCAAATAAAACTGATAATTTTGCTGTTTCTCTTTGGGTCAATTGGTCTGGATTTATAGAGAATTGGCAAACTATCTTTGGTAACGGAAGTTGGTCAGGCGGTGATGGCTGGTTCG
The DNA here is from genome assembly GCA_016926185.1 of Candidatus Woesebacteria bacterium. Classification (GTDB taxonomy): domain Bacteria; phylum Patescibacteriota; class Microgenomatia; order UBA8517; family UBA8517; genus JAFGPD01. The sequence goes on from JAFGPD010000054.1 coordinate 28,787, forward strand.
TACAAGTTCTAGGTAGTACACACACTCTTGGTTTAGCTGTTACCGGCGGTGGGGGTAATTATGATACAGGAATCCAACTTACTCAAGGTGCCTGGCAACATTTAGTTGCACAAAGAAACAATAGCATTTGGGAAATGTATCTCGATGGTAAGAAGATCACTGACGATAGTCATACTGCTACTCCCAACACTCCAACCACCTACACTCAAATTGGAAAACCGTATAATTTAAATTATGCATTTTATGGTGCAATTGATGAAGTCCAATTCTTTGAGTTTCCCTTAACAGCTGATCAGGTGAAACTACTTTATAATCAGGGCTCTGCTGCAGTAATGGGCTCTCTTAGCACAGACTCCTCAGGTTCTCCTAGCTCCTCCTCAACTGACTCCTATTGTCCACCCGGACAGGATTCAGCCTGCGTCGGACCAGTGGCAGAATGGAAGTTCGACGAAAAGGTCGGGACTAGTGCCTACGACACTTCCGAAAACAATAATACAGGAACACTGACAAACGGCCCCATCTGGATGCCGCAAGGTGTTTGTAAAATTGGAGCTTGTTTGGAGTTTGATGGAAGTAATGATTATGTTGATATGGGCACTGGTAGTGAACTTAATTTATACAATACCGATTTCACTATTGAAGCTTGGGTAAATCTTGACAATTACAATAGTTCTCACACCTCAGAAATACTAAACAGATACGAAAGTGTTGCCACTACGGATGGGTATGAGTTCGCTGTTGATGGTGAAACTCAGGAAACTGGGAAGATAAAACTTGTACATTGGAATAATGATAGTTTCGACATAGCAAAAAGTGACAGTGTCCTATCTTTAGATGAATGGCATCATGTAGTTGTAACCTATGATCTTTCAACCACTACAGCAATTATTTATATTGATGGCAAAAATGACGGAACAGATAGTTCATTGGCGGCCCAAGGCGACGCAGGAACTACTGAAGCAGATATTGGCATCCGTTCCAATGGTCAAACCGGATATGAATGGGATGGAATGATTGATAATGTGCGAGTTTATAAATATGTTCGAACTCCCGCTCAAATTGCGTGGGAATACAATCGCGGTGGTCCTGTTGGTCATTGGACATTTGATGAAGGAGCGGGAACATCCACATCAACCGTCTATGATACATCAGGAAATGAAAATAACGGAACACTAAATCTCTGGGGCGGCGGAAATACCGCAACAAGCAGTGCCCGTGTCTCCGGCAAACTCAACGACGCGATAGATTTCGATGGAGAGGATGACTACATCACACTTCCCGCAGAAACTGAACTTGATTTAACAAAAACAAATCCCAGTATTTCTATGTGGGTTAAAACAACTAGCACAGGAATTCTGTATAGTGATTACAAATCTGGATTAACCGAGAAACTGGGTATATACATTGATACTAATGGTAAATTATATTCTACCCTCAGAGATGGCGGAACAAATCTGCTCGACACTCAGGGCGTAACTACGATAAATGACGGAGATTGGCACCAAATAGTTTTTGTAAAAACAGGTGATACTACTACAAGCCTGTATGTTGACGGAAGGCTTGAGGCAACAGGATCAAACGAAAGCTATATTAATTCAGATTTAACAGGTGGCAATTTGCCTTCTATTGGATGCCTTAAGAGTTACGATAGTGGATACATTGACGGCCAGATCGACGATGTCAAGATATTTAATTATGCATTGACTGAAGAACAAGTTAGAAATGAATACAATGCCGGTTCTGCAGTTTACTTCGGCCCTTAACAAACAACGTTTGTTGACAAGGTCGAACCTTGTCATTTGACTGTCATCGCAAAAGATTTTTATTGTCATTACGAGCGAAGCGAAGTAATCTCTGAGATTGCTTCGTCATTACATTCCTCGCAATGACATGGGGTTCGTCATCGCGAGCGTAGCACGGCGATCTATTCTCTCGTCATTGCGAGCGGAGCGAAGCAATCTATATTATTAGATAGTGGAACACAAGCAATTCTTCATATATATAGCAACTAACAAGAACAACACTGTACTTTATACCGGAGTTACTAATAACTTAGTGCGTCGAATTTGGGAACACAAAAACAAATACGTTTCCAGCTTTACGTCAAAATATAATGTAACCAAACTTGTATATTACGAAGTTTTTGAAAATATCCAAAATGCAATCAAAAGAGAGAAACAAATAAAATCAGGTTCAAGAAAGAAAAAAATGGATTTAATCAAATCACTTAATCCTACATTCGAAGATTTGTACACTGAAATAATTAAGTAGATGTTAGATTGCTTCGTCGTTTCACTCCTCGCAATGACGAGTGGCCTAGTATTACGAGCAAAGCTCTTTTTGTTATTACGAGCAAAGCAAAGTAATCTGTTTTCAGACTTGCCTGCGCAAGCAGGGATTGCCACGTCGAAGACTCCTCGCAATGACACTGAAGAAACAACCCAAGAAAATTTTCAACACCATGACAGGAAATTGTAACTTGGGATTTATTTAGGTCAATTAGGTTAATTAAATCAATTAGAAATTAATGAAGCTTGCTAAAGCTTCATCTCTCAGCATTCTCTAAGAATTATTCTTTATATTGGATACAGCACTTGAGAATTGACCATAAAAAAAGCTGAGAACGAAAAGCTAAAAACTAATAACCATAACTTAAAAGTTAATAAATTATTAATTACAGTTTTACACTATTCGTTTTTCACTTTAAACTAACTTTTTTATATAAAACTGTTGCCAAATAGCAACAAATATAAAATAGTATATAAAAGTACATAATTTCGCACTTGACAATCTTAAGTTAACATTTAAGATAAGTGTAGATTATAGGCAAGCGATTGACAGGGGTAACCCCTGTCACTTTTAGAAAACAAATAAAATGGAAAAAACATTAGAAAAAGTTGAAAGCTTCGTCCTCTACATCACCATACTTTTGTTCCCTTTCTTGGTTCTTCCACTTTCGCCTACTAATCCATTTGTTGTAACGAGACTTGCGGTGCTGGTTGCCGGGATCGCTCTAACACTTCTGGTAAAATCCATAAGGGTTATCGTAACAGGAAAGCTCGAGATAAGAAGAGGTAATTTTGATATCCCGGTTCTGGTCGTTGGTATCGCTTATGCGGCCAGTGCTTACCTTCGAACTTCCAACAAGATGGAGGCAATACTGCTTCCGGGAACAGCAACTTATGTTGTTGGTGCGGTTCTGGTGTACTTTTTGCTCAATCAGCTTCCAGATAAAGCTAAAAAGAGGGCCGGGTTCTTCCTTACACTTTCCGCGATCTTTTATTCCGTGATAACACTTTTGGCATCCGTAAAGCTTTTTGAATCCATTCCGCAGCTTCCAGCATTTTACCGATCAGCAAACTTCACTCCCGAGAATGGATACCTCCCTGCAGTTATCTTTTTGGCAACACTTCTTCCAATAATTATAATCGGTGCACTAAAAAGCAAAGCGATCAATAAGAAAGCTTTTTACGGTGTATCTCTAATAATAGTCATCTTTACACTTGGTCTATCTATCTTTAAGATCCTTCCCGGAAAAGATCTCTCGCCAAGATTTCCCAGTTATTCAACCGGCTGGTCAATAGCGGTTGATGCGCTGAAGGAATCGCCCCTTCTGGGCTATGGTCCGGGTAATTATCTGACCGCTTTCAACAGGTTCAGACCGCTTGCTTACAATCAGACTGATCTCTGGGCACTAAAGTTCACAACCGCAAGAAGCTTCTTTTTGACCCTTTTGACCGAAACAGGATTTCTGGGAATTGCCGGAGTCATACTTCTGCTACTCACCTTTTATAGGATTGCCAAAAAAGATATTCAGGAAAAAAGAATGGTCGGATGGGGCGCAGCCGCAGATCCAGTTGTCATCTCAGTGATCATCCTATTTGCAGCATTTTTATTCCTTCCAGCAACACCGGTTCTTCTTTTCACTTTCTTTGTTCTGATGGCATACCTAAGTACTACCAAAGTTGGCTCATTACAGCTTTCTACCCAAGGGTCGTCCGAAGATGGTGAAGGAGGAAGGGCAGAGGTTGTAACAACAAGACTTCCGGCTCTTTTGGTAACGCTTCCAGTCATTGTCGCGTCAATTTATCTGGGTTACAGATCAGTGAAAATTCTAGATGCAGAATATACTTACAAAAGAGCGGTAGATGCTTTCGCTGCAAATGAAGCTATCGAAACTTACGACACTATGCAACAGGCCGTTAACAAAAATCCCTTGGTTCAAAGATACAGAACAAGCTATGCTCAGGTTAACTTAGCTCTTGCAAACTCAATAGCGTTAAAGGCAAATGATCCTAATGCCCAGATAACCGACCAGGACAGGGTAAATATCGCACAGCTTATCCAGCAGGCAATAAGGGAAGGCAAGGCAACTGTTGCACTCAATCCTCTAAGGTCCAGCGGCTGGGAAGTTCTGGCAAGGATCTACCAGGCAATTATTCCCTTAGCACAAGGTGCAGATCAGTTCACAGTCCAGACAATGACACAGGCAGTCGCGCTAGATCCTGTCAATCCCAATCTGAGGATCGCTCTTGGTGGAGTTTATTACGCAGCCGGAAATTATAACGCTGCATCTCAGGTATTCCAAACGGCTGTTGCACTCAAAGGTGATCTGGCAAATGCTCATTATAACTTGGCTTTTGCTTACAGGGACCTTGGTAACTACAACTTGGCTGTAAGAGAAATGTCTACTGCACTATCATTAGTTGATGCTGATTCTCCCGATTATGAAGTTGCCAGACAGGCTTTGGAAGCACTTGAGCAGGAAAGGGCACAAGCCGCAGCTGACTCGGATAATCTTACTGCTCCCCCAACAGGTGAGGAACCGGTCTTAGAACCCCCACTGGAACTAGACGAAGAAGCACAGCCTCCTGAAGCACCTGTGACACCTACGCCAACAGCTGCGCCAACAGCCACTCCTGCACCGGAAACAGAAGCTGAGGCAACACCAACAGAGGCAGAAGGAACAGAAAACCCCACCCCCACACCTCTCCCGTAAACCCTTTGACAGGGGTTACCCCTGTCATATAATGTTATCATAGTGCCCAGAAAATATAGTATAAAAATATACGTTCAAAATGGTTGTTATCACGTATATAATCGCGGGGTTGATAAAAGGATCATCTTCCAAGATGAACAAGATTATCGAGTATTTTTGCACCTTCTCAAATATTATCTCTCACCAAGCAATCAGGGTTTGTTGCACCCATCAACAGATCTTCCACAATACTCCATAGTAAGACCTAGACCGCTTATCAATTTAGCAGAGAAAGTAGATCTTCTTGCATTTTGTTTAATGCCGAATCACTTTCATCTACTTGTTAAACAATCAACAAGAGACGGCATGCAAAAACTAATGCTTAAGATTTGCACTACCTACAGCATGTATTTCAACAAAAGAAATGATAGAGTGGGACATTTATTCCAAGGCACTTATAAGGCCGTTTTAGTACAAGATGATACCTACCTACTTCACTTATCCAGATATATCCATTTGAATCCTTCTGAACTGACAGGGGTAACCCCTGTCAGTTATCCTTACTCCAGCTATGGATACTATTTAGGCAGGAAAAAGGCTGATTGGTTAAATACAAAGGAGATCCTGAAATACTTCAATAAAGATAATTTGTTACCTTTTCTTCATAAATACCCTTCATACCAAAGGTTTGTTGAAGATGGTAATTTGAACTCAGAGGATAAGATAGGCACGCTTTCTCTTGATTGAATCGTATTGACAGGGGTTACCCCTGTCAATATATAACTTATTCACCCAATATTATCCGGGCAGAAGCATCAGAACCGGTTAACTGGCCCGATACAGAAGATATGTTCAACTGCTTTTTAACATCTTCTAAAAGCACCCCTAATTCCCCTTCAAGCTCCGGATCGACATAAAGCTGATTACCCACAGTATCCTCAGCATTGCCAATTTTGCTGATCTCATACCCCAACTCCTCAAAAGTATCAGCAGTCTTTCCGGCAAGTCCTGTAGTATCAGTCCCGTTAAGAACCTCCAGACTTATCTCGCTCCTTCCAATCCCCTCATTTTTAACAACCATTAATCCGGCTTCGGATCCTTCTTCTTCCACCTCTTCATCAGGAACTGAATTTTCATCTTGAACATCTTGGGTCTGATCAGATGTCCTCAAACCATTATCCAGCTCCTGCTTGCTTTCCCTGACCCTGAAAAAAAACACCCCGCCAACCCCTCCCAAGACCAGAATTGTAATTATAATACCCGCTGTGTAGACTTTCTTTTTGCCTCTTCTTGGCAATTCTTTGATCTCGTCAATGCCGATACCGGCCGGCTCCAGAACACTTTCAGACTCATTATCTTTTTTAGAGCTCACTATCTCTTCCTTTCTAGCCTCCTCTGACAAGTTTTGCGGGGTTTTTGCGATCGTTTCCAGTACTTGACCATCTGCCTGAATATCTTCTTTCACTTCCTCTGTTGGTCCAGTTTCTGGTTCAGGTTCAAGCTCTAGCATGTCAGCTGATCCCAAGGCTTCCTCGGCAGAGATCTTATTTTCTGAAAGCTCTCCTTTTTTATCTTTTGTACTATAGCTGGGCATTTTTTATATCAGCTCAAATGAAAACAATAATTAAATATCGTATGATCAACTAGAAAAAAGCCCGATCAAGTATTGCTTTTATCGGAAATGTTGGGCAGATCACCCGGCATAGGTGTGGACGGAGTCGTAGATGATACCGCATTTGAAGGAGATCTTTCCGGTTGTTTTGAGCCAACTGATCCAATATTGTCGTCGGGCAACTTTGGTCCGGCTGGTTCATCACTGACAGTTACTGCCACCGGGGTCATTGGCGGGACCACAGGCTCATCAGATACAGATTGTGGAGGCTGAGTTTTGGCGGGCTCAGACGAAAGGGTATCTGTGACAGATCCAATGACTGGAGTGTCTTGAGACTCCATCGTCATAGTATCCGCCTTTGCCTCCAAAGGCTGTACAGGCTCCGCTTCAGTTTCATTCTCTGACAGGTCATCATCCGAGATACTCGTCACCGAAGCTGATGGTAGATCAGGTGTTATTTCCGATATTACATCTTCAGGTCCGTTATCTTCACCGGCTTTTTCACTCACATCCGGCACTGAAGATGATATATTTGTTGTACTGGCTGTAGCAATTGCATCTGTACTTTTATCCTGATCATCGTCCATCTTGGGAGGGATATCGTCCGCAACACTGACAGGCTCAGTTTTCACAGTTGAATATGCAGTGCTGTCAGAAACTCCCAAGCCAGTGCCATCTGTCTTTAAGCCTGCCGGAGCATCTTCAGGCAAAGTGTCTTTCGGGATATTCATTGCCACATCAGCCAATGAAGCACCTTGTGACTGAGGTGCTTTCGGCGCTCTTTTGTCGAAAAAGTCCTTGGCCTTCTGCGCAACTTCTTTTGGTTTATATTCTGACTTCACCATATATGCAAAGGCGCCTTTTTTGAGCGCTTCCTCAGCAGTATCGGCTCCCGCAAGATTGGTCAAAACTATTACAGGAATATCTTTTAGATTTGGGTCTTTCTTTAAATTGGTTAATACATCAATCCCGTTCATTTTGGGCATCATAATATCCAAAAAGATAAGGTCAGGCATGAAATCACCAGCCTTTTTCATTCCTTCAGCGCCATTGGGAGCAGTTTCTATCTTGAAGCCTTCAAAGGAGAGGACATTGCGATACATCTTAACTACCAAGGGATCATC
>JAFGPD010000055.1 GCA_016926185.1 Candidatus Woesebacteria bacterium
AGAAAACAAATGATGTCAGATCTGTGCTGTTTGAAGATCCCAAAGATACTTATAGAGACTATCTTCTTTGTTCAAAAGTGAATTGTGAGAACCTTTTTCAATAATTTTGCCTTCTTCTAATACAACTATCTTGTCTGCTCTCATTGCAGTAGAAAGACGATGGGCAATGATTATCGTAGTTTTATTTTTTGTTGCTTTCCAAAAAGCCTCCTGAATCATTTTCTCGTTCTCAGAATCAAGCTGACTTGTCGCCTCGTCAAATATGACTATATCAGGGTCTGACAATATCATTCTTGCTATCGCCAATCTTTGTTTTTGTCCTCCGGAAAGTTTAACTCCACGCTCACCGACTTGTGTTTTATATTTTTTTGGAAGGGTCATAACAAACCTGTGAAGATTGGCCATCTTAGCAGCTGCAATCAGTTCCTTTTTACTTAGATTGTCTTTTCCATAACCAATATTAAATTCAATAGTGTTATTAAAAAGAACAGGCTCCTGAGGAACTACCCCGATAAAAGATCTTAAATGGGACTTGCACACATCTCTAACATCCACATCGTCAATAGAAATTTTTCCCTTTTGTACATCAAAAAATCTCATCAGAAGTTTTATTAGAGTTGTCTTTCCTGAACCTGAACGGCCGACAAGAGCAACAGACTGGCCTTCTCTTATACGCAAATTAAGATTTCTGATTGCATCCCTTTTACCTTCGCCATAAGAAAAAGAAACTTTACGAAAATCTATCTCACCTTTTATATTCTCAATTTTCACCGGTTTTTCGGGATCTTTTATCTCAACATCATAGTCCAATATCCTAAAGTATTTGCGAACATCGGAATAATTCTTCCCCACATCCCGAAAGCTCCAGACTAACTCATAAAGTCTTGGGTAAAAACTGTTAACAAAACCCAAGATCAATACAAATTCACCTGTAGTTAAAGCAATTTCTTTGATAAGTCCTATTGCCCAAAAAACTATCAAAAATATACTGATATTAATTATCGAGCCAATGCTCAGATCGATCTGCCGGAAAGTATTTACATATTTCCATCCATATTTCAGCCAGGGAACAAATGATCTATCAAGCCTTTTTAGTTCCCACACTTCTCTTGAAAACAACTTTACTGTCTCAAAATTCACCAGATTGTCAACAATGATCCCGGATATTTTGTCTTCTTGCTCATTGTGTTTTGATCGAGCTTTAATATTTTTTCTGATAAGAAAAGCTGTGATGAAAATAGCAAATAAAAACGAAAGAGAGACAAATATAGTAATCCTGCTATCGATCTGATTAAAAAAATAAAGCATTACAAAAAAATCAATTAGAACATTCAGAAAACGATGGTGAATTGCATGAAAAAGTGACCAAAGTGCACCATCTCCACGCTTGATTGCACTGATTAGACTACCTGTGCTTTTGCTGGTATGAAAAGCAAAATCAAGTTCCTGAAGTTTATTAAATACCTTTTTTCGAGCATTAATGGCGGCATCAAAACAAATAATATCTCCTAAATAATAGGCAAGGGTGTTTGTGATCAAAGCAAGTGTCCTTATCCCAACATATATCAGTAATACATTAAATAATCTTTCAGTCGTTCCTGCCTCCAAATTATCAACAAAGGTTTTATAAAAATACGGGATTATTGAATACAAGACTGTAGAAATTGCAGTGACAAACATAAACAAACCAAACCAAAATCTTTTTCTGGCAATAAAACGATAAAATACTTTAATTGTTTTAAGTAGATCTTTCATAAGACGCAAAAAGCCTCCCGTTTTCTTTGGGGACAATTCGATTATACAATATTTCCTAAAAAATGAGGTTCAGTATTTGAAAGTAAGCTTGATCACATTTTTATTTCTATGGAGACTCCCGCAGGAAGATCAAGATTTGAAAGAGAATCAATAGTTCGCTCCGATGGATCTTGTATATCAATAAGTCTTTTGTGAACCAATATCTCAAAATGTTCTCTCGCGTCTTTGTCGGTAAATGGAGAAGTTTGAACGGGAATTATGGTTCTTTTTGTAGGAAGAGGAACTGGACCGATTATCTTTGCGCCTGTTGCTATAGCAACATCCAATATCTTGGCTGCCGCCTCGTCAATGACGCGGTGGTCATAACTTTTTAGCTTAACTCGTAGTCTTCCTACTGCCATAGTCCCTTAAGGTGCAAAAAAACCCGCCTTTGGCGGGCAATCTTACCAATTTAATAAAAATTATTTAATGATCTTGCTGATAGCACCCGCTCCGATAGTACTACCACCTTCTCTTATTGCGAATCTCCAACCTTCTTCCATTGCAACAGGCTGTATGAGCTTTACTGTCATTTTTGCATTGTCTCCGGGCATTACCATTTCGATCCCCTCTGGAAGTTTTACTTCACCTGTTATATCAGCCGTTCTGACAAAGAACTGGGGCTTATAACCTGTGAAAAATGGTTTATGTCTACCACCTTCTTCTTTACTGAGAATATAAACTTCCGCTTCAAATTCTGTGTGAGGAGTAACTGTACCTGGTTTTGCAAGAACTTGTCCCCTAAGAACTTCATCTTTTTCAATACCTCTTAAAAGAACACCAACATTATCACCGGCAACAGTCTCATCTAAGGTCTTTCTAAACATCTCAAGTCCAGTTACAACTGTCTTTTTGGTATCCTTGAGACCAACTATTTCAATCTCCTCATTAACTTTAAGTTTACCTCTCTCAACACGGCCTGTGGCAACAGTACCCCGACCTTTAATAGAGAACACATCTTCCACAGGCATTACGAACGGTTTGTCCTCATCTCTCTTAGGATCAGGAATATATTCATCAACCTGTTTCATCAGCTCCAGTATCCCTTTTGCAGCTTCTTTATCTCCTTCAAGAGCTTTAAGTGCGGATCCTTTCACAATAGGGATCTTGTCTCCAGGATATTCATACTTACTTAGAAGTTCCCTTACATCTGCTTCAACCAGATCGATAATTTCAGGATCATCAACAGCATCAGTCTTATTGAGAAAAACCACTATTGCAGGAACGTTAACTTGACGTGCCAAAATTACGTGTTCACGTGTTTGAGGCATTGGTCCATCAGCAGCTGAAATAACAAGTATCGCTCCGTCCATCTGAGCAGCACCTGTGATCATGTTTTTTATATAATCTGCATGTCCGGGAGCATCGATGTGTGCATAATGCCTTTTTTCTGTTTCGTACTCCACGTGAGAAATGTTTATCGTAACTCCTCTTTCTTTTTCTTCCGGAGCATTGTCAATCTCATCAAAGTTCATTGGCTTTGTATTGTTGCCTGGTTGCTCAGAGAGTATTTTTGTTATTGCTGCTGTAAGAGAAGTCTTACCATGATCAACGTGACCAATTGTCCCCACGTTCATGTGTGGTTTTGTTCTGTCAAATTTTTGTTTTGTATCTGCTGCCATGTTTATAATTTTATATTTTTTCCTTCGCTTTGTCTATTTGGTCTACCCTGAGCTCAGCGAATGGCAAAAACGCAACCACGCTAAGCGTGGCGTATTGGTATTATCTCAGGCATATTTTTATATGTCAAGACCTAGATAATATCTTTCTAGGTTTTGAAAAAATCAAAAAATTATCCTGTTCTGTTAATAACACCTTCCGCAATGCTTTGCGGGACCTCTTCGTAATTGCTAGGCTCCATGTAAAAACTTGCTCTTCCTTTTGATAAAGATCTCAGTCTAGTTGCATAACCTCTTAGCTCCGCTAACGGACCGTGTGCATTGATAACTGTCATCCCAGCCCTTGTTTCAGTTCCCTGGATCTGTGCTCTTCTTGAGGAAAGATCACCAATAATATCACCCATGTACTCATCGGGTGTAGTAACCTCAATTTTCATGATCGGCTCCAGAAGCGCCATTCCGGCCTTTTTGGCAGCAGACTCCAGTGCCATTGAACCTGCTATCTTGAATGCAATATCAGAAGAGTCAACATCATGATATGTTCCATCATACAAGATCACTTTAATATCCGTCATTGGATAGCCGGCAAGAATACCTTTTTCCAGTTTTTCAACAACTCCTTTTTCAACTGAGGGAATAAACTCCGAAGGGATAGCACCACCTTTTATCTTATTGACCCACTCATAACCTTCTCCGCGGGATCTCGGTTCAATTTCAAGGAAACAGTGTCCATATTGTCCACGGCCTCCGGTTTGTCTAATATATTTACCTTCGGCTTGTGCAGAATTTGTTATGGTTTCCTTATAAGCAACCTGAGGTTTTCCGGTACCTGCTTCAACATTGAATTCTCTTTTCATTCTATCTACCAATATCTCCAACTGAAGCTCTCCCATTCCGGAAATAATTGTTTGGCCTGTTTCTGAATCTGAGCTTATCTTAAATGTCGGATCCTCATCAGAAAGCTTATTCAAAGCCATACTCATTCTCTCCTGGTCCTGTTTTGTCTTTGGCTCAATGGCAAGGGAAATTACAGGTTCAGGAAAAGATATCGACTCAAGGGCGATAGGATGAGCCTGATCAGAAAGAGAATCCCCGGTTGAAGTCTCTTTAACTCCAACTACAGCCACTATCTCCCCGGCATATCCTTCATCGATCAACTCCCTTTGGTCAGCATGCATTAACACAAGCTTTCCAACTCGCTCAACTTTTTGCTTTGAAACATTGTATATAGTTTCACCGGCTGTGACCTTTCCGGAATAAATTCGGATATAAACAAGTCTTCCTACGTGAGGGTCAGTTACAACCTTGAAGGCAAGTGCCGAAAATGGCTCAGCTTTATCGGGTTTTCTTGTCTCTACTTTCCCTGTTTGCGGATTTTCTCCTTCAATGGCAGGAAGCTCCAATGGGTTTGGAAGATATTCCACTACTGCATTAAGAAGTGTCTGGACAGTGGCCATTCTATTATCTCCTCCCAATATCGGAAAGAATTTAACTGAGATCACTCCAGCCCGAATTGCCTTTTTGACATCCGCTTCGGTCAGCTCTTTGCCGTCAAGATATTTACTCAAAACCTCATCGTCATATTCTGCAACCTTTTCGATAAGCTTTGACCTATACTCCTGTGCTTTCTCTTTTAGATCCTCAGGGATCTCCTCTTCTTTGAGCTTATTGTCCTCAATACCTTCATATGTATAAGCTTTCATTCTGACAAGGTCTATAACTCCCCGAAGATCATGCTCAGAACCCATTGGAAGCTGAACTGGAAAGGCGTTTGCTCCCAATCTCTCATCTATTGATTTTAGAGAACCCTCAAAGTCTGCTCCGATCAAATTAAGTTTATTTAAAATACAAATTCTGGGGACATTGTATTTATCAGCCTGTCTCCATACAGTTTCTGACTGGCTTTCAACACCGGTTCTTCCGTCAAAGACCATTACTGCACCATCTAAAACCCGCAGCGACCTTTCAACCTCCGCAGTGAAATCAATATGACCCGGAGTATCTATGATGTTCACTCTATAATTTCCCTTTTCTACAGATGAATCATTTTTCAGCTCCCAAAAGGTCGTTATCGCAGCAGAAACAATAGTGATACCTCTTTCCCTTTCCTGCTCCATCCAGTCAGTAACCGTTGTTCCCTCATCGACCGAACCGTGTTTATAAGTCTTTCCTGTCTCGAAAAGAATTCTCTCCGTTGTGGTTGTTTTACCAGCGTCAATGTGAGCAATTATCCCAATATTTCGGATCTTTTCCAATGGAAAATCACGGTTCTCGGTAACCGTACTGGCAAGCGCCGATTTTTTCTTTTGCTGTTGTCCTGGCATAATTCTTTTTTATAAAATAATATTTTCTATCTTTACACAAAAAACCGCTTCCTCTCGCCTGCCTGTGCAGTCAGGGAAGCAGTATTAAATTCTATCAATCTATAGTTTCTAAATCAAACCCTAATTAGAATTTAAATTTAGAATTCTAATATAAAATCTCCGATTCGTTGCGCGGAGTAGGTCTTACTATTCCGAATTCGTCACGATATTCTAGCTGCTTAACTGGCCTAGCTACATGTTCTGTTAAGGGGGGAATACGACTACCTCCACATCCACCAGTAATACCAGCCGCACATCGAGTTTTATAAATTCGTTTACCGTCAGCTGTTATTCCACCAGGTTCAAAGCCGGCAAAACAATTGCAACTTCCCCAAAATTCGCAAATTTTTTCTCCATTTCCCATTTTAAAACATAGGGCAGGAGATAATTTACCACTTAAAATGAGCAAAAGCTTTGTTTGCCTCTGCCATTTTTTCAACGTCAGCCCTCTTTTTAACCGCTGCACCTTCGCCATTTGCCGCATCCATTATCTCTGCAGAAAGCTTATCTGCATAGGTCCTAAACTCAGAGCTGCTCCTTGCACGAGCTGAAAAAATAAGCCAGCGGATAGCCAAAGCATCTTTCCTGTCACCCCTAACAGGCATTGGAACCTGGTAGGCCGCTCCTCCAACACGTCGTGGCCTGACCTCCATAGTCGGTCTGATATTTCCCATGGCTTTGGAAAAAACCTCTATAGGGTCCTTGCCGGATTTTTCCTTGATCATATCCAAAGCTTTATAAACCTGTCTTTGCGCAACAGACTTTTTACCATCCTTCATGCTCCGGTTAATAAGCTTTGTGATAAGCATATTTTTATAAACAGGATCCTGTTCTATTTTTCTTGGTTTTACTCCACCTCTTCTTGGCATAATATCTAATACTTTATAAATTATAATTAGGCTGCTGGTGCGGCTGGTTCTACCGTATCTCCTGCATCCCCTGCAGAATCACCAGAATCATCAGCTGCTGCAACAACTCCACCCTTCTTGGTTCCATACTGGCTTCTTGAGGATTTTCTCCCTACAACTCCTCCTGTATCATATTTTCCTCTCACAACAGTATACTTAACCCCCGGAAGATCTTTGACCCTGCCTCCTCTTACCATCACTATGGAGTGTTCGGCAAGTTCATGCCCTTCACCGGGAATATAAGCTGTAACTTCCTGCTTGTTGGAAAGTCTGACCCTTGCAACTTTTCTCAGTGCCGAGTTTGGTTTTTTAGGGGCCATTGTTCTTACCTGCGTTACCACTCCCCGTTTGAAAGGAGAAGGGTTTTCGTCAAACTTTCTGTCTTTGGAATTAAACCATCGTCTGAGTGCCGCCTTTTTCGTTTTTTTCTTAGGCTTTTTCCTTCCTTTTCTTACTAATTGTGATGTTGTTGGCATATTAGTTGATTTAATTAAATAAAGAGATTAGTTCAGCTCTCATCCAAACTTTCTGTCTCTGACATTTGGGCACGATCAGGAGTAACAGGAATGAGTCTGCCTATTATAACATTTTCTTTCAGCCCAACCAGTTTATCCTCCTTGGCTAGAAGAGATGCTGTTGTCAAAATGTCGGTAGTTTGTTCAAATGAAGCGGCAGAAAGCCAGCTTTCGGTATAAAGAGCACGTTTTGTAATACCTAAAATGACTTGTTGAGCTGATGCAGGCTCTCCTCCGGCTGCTAATATTTTTTCATTTTCTTCCTCAAAAGCAGATTTATCAGAAAGTTCCCCAGGAAGAAGAGGAGTATCTCCGGATGTTACAACCCTGACTTCATCACTCATTTTTCTGATGATCACTTCAAAGTGTTTGTCGTGAATCGGGATATTTTGATTTTCATATACTTTTTGCAGTTCATCAACTAGATAAATCTGAGCCTCTCTTAAACCTTTGATCGTTAATATTTCTTTAATATCCAATGATCCTTCGGCAAGTTGTGTCCCTGAATCAATAAGTTGTTTATCCTCAACAGCAAGCTTAATAGTCTTGGGAATGATATATTCCCTTTCCTCGACCGGTTTTGTATTCACCGATGTAACAGTCACTTTCCACCCATCTTCGGTCTCTGCAACGGTAACCTTTCCTGATATCTCAGAAAGCGGAGAAAGGATCTTTGGAGTCCTTGCCTCAAAAAGCTCTTCCACTCTAGGAAGTCCTTGGGTCACGTCAACACCGACAACCCCTCCAGAGTGCTTGGTTCTAAGTGTAAGCTGAGTTCCCGGTTCCCCGATAGACTGGGCTGAGACAACTCCAACCGGAGTGCCAATCTCAACAGGAGTTCTGTCCGAAACATCCATTCCGTAACATTTTGCACAAATCCCGTACCTAAGACCGCAAGTCAAAGGTGATCTGACTTTTACTTTTTCAATTTTAGAATCCGCAATTTCCTCTGCAACTTTTCTTTCTATGATCTCTCCTTTTGCTACAAAAGTAGTACTGCCCTCTTTGATATCCTCCGCAGCATATCTCCCAACTATCCTGTCGGCAAAATATTTAATCCTTCTGTCTTTGGTGATCGTTATGCATTCATCCGTCTTACAATCTTCCTCTCTGACTATTATGTCGTGTGCAACATCAACAAGTCTTCTGGTAAGATAACCTGCATCAGCTGTTTTTAGTGCTGTGTCAGTAAGCCCTTTTCTTGAACCTCTGCTGGAAGTGACATACTCAAAAACAGACAATCCTTCCTTGAAATTAGACTTGATCGGCAACTCAACAATATTTCCCAATGGATCTACAACAAGACCTCGAATAGCAGCAAGCTGTTTTATTTGGTCTCGACTTACCCTTCCCACACGAGCTTCACTTATAACCTTTATCGGGTTGTTTTCATCCAGCATGGCCCAGGTCTTATCTGCAAGCTCCTCTGTTGTTTCTATCCAGATCTGGAGACTTAACCTTTTTTTCTCTTCTTGTGTAATTAGACCTTGGGCAAAATTACTTTCTAATTTTGCAACTTCGTTATCGGCATGTTTTAAGATCTTCGCTTTTTCTGGTAATACCTGTGAATCAAATACACTGTATGAAAGTCCAGACAGACTATCACCTTTAAAGCCAATGTCTTTGATCGCATCGATCATTTTTACAATCACCTTACGATCTGACTCATTAAAGGCTTTTGTAAAGATCTCTTTAATTTTCCCTGAGGGAACACTTTCATTAATAAAAGGAAATCCTTTCGGCAGCACTTCATTGAACATTATCCTTCCAGGAGTTGTTTGAACTATCTCACCATCTATTCTAACCATTACTCTCTGTCTGAGTCCGACAGAACCACTTTGATATGCAAAAATAACTTCACTTTTATCAGAAAAGACAGTGTTGTATTCTTCAATTCTTGTGTCAACACTTGTAAAATAATATACTCCCAGTGCCATTTCCTTTGATGCCGGAGTAGTTACCGGCGAACCATTGGATGGTCTTAAAAGGTTGTGTTCCGGAAGCATCAAGTCTCTTGCCTCTTCTACGGCTTTTTGTGAGAGAGGGACATGAACAGCCATCTGGTCTCCGTCAAAATCTGCGTTAAATCCAGAGCATACTGCCGGATGAATTCTTATTGCTGAACCTTCAATTAAAACAGGGTAGAAAGCCTGAATACTCAGCTTGTGCAAGGTTGGTGCACGGTTAAGTAAAACCGGGTGGTCTTTTGATATCTCTTCCAGAATATCAAACACTTCGGGAGGTTTTCGTTCCAACATATTCTTTGCACTCTTAACATTAGGGGCAATCCCTCTTGCTATCATTTCCCTTAGTACAAATGGTTTGAATATCTCCAAAGCTATCTCTTTAGGAATTCCACATTCATTAAGTTTAAGATCCGGCCCTACTATGATTACACTTCTGCCCGAATAATCGACTCTTTTTCCTAAAAGATTTTGTCTGAACCTTCCTTGCTTTCCTTTAAGCATGTCTGACAAAGATCTCAAAGGCTGTCTCCCTCTTCCTCTTCTGGTAGCTTTTCTTTGGCTTGCATCAATCAACGAATCAACCGATTCCTGAAGCATTCTTTTCTCATTCCGAAGAATTATCTCAGGCGCACCCAAGCTCATAAGGTGTTTAAGTCTGTTGTTTCTGTTAATAACCCTTCTGTAAAGATCATTTAGATCGCTTGTTGCAAATCTGCCTCCTGAAAGCTGGACCATAGGTCTGAGATCTGGCGGTAATACAGGAAGCACTTCCAATATCATTGAAGTTGGTTCTATCTTTGCCCTGCGCATTCCATCCACAACTTTTAATCTCTTTGCCAACTTTGTGTATTTTGAACTTGATCGTGTCACCGACTCCAGTTCCTTTTGAAGATCAGCTGTTTCTTTTTCCAGGTCAACCACTTTTATTGCTTCCAACACAGCCTCTGCACCCATTTGTACTTTGAAAAAGTCTGTTGCATTATGAATGGCAAGTTCATCATATTCTTCCTCTGAAAGAATAGACTTTACACCCAAACTTCTGACAATTGATTTCAAGTTTTTAAAAAGTTCATCGGTCCTTTCAAAACTTCCCTTTTCTTCCTCTGAAAGCGCTGTTTCTTTCTTTCTCAGATCAAGATCCACTTCAGAAATTGCAAGTGCAAGCTGTTCATTATTTTTAATTTTATCTTTGAGCTTTTCTTTTGATTCTTTTGCCTTCTGCTCAAGCTGAGATCTCTTTTCCTTATACATGGCTTCTATCTCATCCTGTCTTTCTTTGTGTGCATCTTCCAAATTCTTTTTAGCCTGTTTTCTTCCTTTTTCCTCGACTTCAAGTACAAGATATCTGGCAAAATAAATTACCTGATCCAGTGCCCTTGGAGAAACATCCAAAAGAAGCGATATCCTAGAGGGAGCACCCTTGAAATACCACACATGTACAACCGGAGAAGCCAAATTAATATGACCCATTCTCTCACGTCTTACTCTTGATTGGGTTACCTCTACACCGCACTTATCACAAACAACACCCTTATACCTTATCCTTTTATACTTACCACAATAACACTCCCAGTCCTTTGTAGGCCCGAAGATCCGCTCGTCAAAAAGACCGTCCTTTTCAGGTTTAAGCGTCCGATAATTTATCGTTTCCGGTTTTGTAACTTCACCACGCGACCATTTCCTGATATCATCAGGTGTTGCAAGTTTGATAACCAAACTCTTAAAGTCACTTAAATTTTTTAATCCTGCTAATGGTTCCATGATTTTTTTTTAATTTAATTCTTCCTTTACTTCCTCTATCTCCATGCTCCCTTCGGGATCTGTAAGTTCCTCTGTTGCTACCACCTCAGCACCTATCGACTCAGCTAATTCTTCTCCCTCTTCTAAAGATAAGATATCCTCATCGGTGGATATTTTTCCTTTCGCTTCAATTGATAAACAAAGCGAGTTAAGCTCTCTTACCAAAACCCTGAAACTTTCGGGGACAGTAGCTTCAGGAATACTTACACCTTTGACTATCGCCTCAAAAGCTCTTGCTCTACCTACAATATCATCGCTTTTTATTGTCAACATTTCCTGAAGAGTGTATGCTGCACGATGTGCTTCCAATGCCCAAACCTCCATTTCTCCTAGTCTCTGACCGCCCATTTGAGCTTTACCACCTAAAGGCTGTTGGGTAACAAGTGAGTACGGACCGGTTGATCTTGCATGTGTTTTATCCTCAACCATGTGAGTAAGTTTTATAATGTAACCCACTCCAACAACAGTATCTTCATTAAACGGCTCACCAGTCCTGCCATCGTATAGTCTGGTTTTTCCATTCACCGGAAGTCCTGCATCTTCCAATTCTTGTCTTATGACATCTTCCTCAACCTTATCAAAAACCGGTAGAGCTGCTTTTTCTCCCTTTACCTCCATTGCCCAACCTAAATGTGTTTCAAGAAGCTGTCCCAGGTTCATACGAGCCAAAACAGATAAAGGAGAAATTACAATATCAATGGGGGTTCCATCCTCCATATATGGCATGTCAGAAACTGGCATTACCTTTGCAATAACTCCCTTGTTACCATGTCTTCCTGCAATTTTGTCACCCACCGTGATCTTTCTGATCTGGGCTACTTTAACGACAACTCTTTTAAGTACACCCGGACCAAGCTCATCACCTTTGTCCTTATCCAAAATATTCACTTCAACAACGATACCTTTTTCACCATGAGGCACTCTAAGTGACGTGTCACGAACTTCCCTTGCTTTTTCACCAAATATAGCCCTTAAAAGCCTTTCCTCAGAAGTCAGTTCAGTTTCACCTTTCGGGGCAATCTTTCCAACCAATATGTCGTTAGGTCCAACTTCCGCGCCGATCACAACAATACCATCTTCCGCTAAATTAGCAAGATCACTTTCCGAAACATTTGGGATATCTCGAGTAAGCTCTTCCGGACCTAATTTTGTATCAACAACATCCGCTTCATATTCTTCAATATGAATAGAGGTTAAAAGGTCATCTTTTACCAATCTCTCTGATATCAATATTGCGTCCTCAAAACCATATCCTTCTATACATGTATAGGCAATTTTAAGATTTTGACCCAAAGCTAACTCGCCGTCTTCGCATGCTGGACCATCCGCTAAAAGATCACCTTTTTTGATCCTTTCTCCTGGTTTTACCACAGCTCTCTGGTTATAACAGGTAGAATGTGCTGTCCTTTTAAATTTCATCAGATGATATTGCTCCCTGTTACCACTATCAATAACTTCTATCTCCTCCGTTGAATCCGCAACATCTGCCTTTTTATCCAGTTTTACAGTAATTTTTTCTGCATCTACATAATCGATCGTGCCGGAGTTCCTTGCCTTGACAACACGGTTCATACCGTTTGCAATTTCTCTCTCCATCCCTGTTCCTATAATTGGAGCATCCGGTCTTACCAAAGGAACGGCCTGACACTGCATATTTGAACCCATCAAAGACCTGTTCCCTTCATCGTGAGATAAAAATGGGATCAAAGATGCAGAAGTACCAACAACCTGTCTCGGGGTAACATCAATATAATCGGTCAGTTCGACCGGACCTTCCATTACAGATCTTTTATACCTGAAAGGGACCCTTTCTTGAGTAATATACCCCCAACCGTCAATTTCCACACCAGAATGGGTTATATGAAAAACCTCCTCGTCATCTGCCTGCATATATACCAGCTCATCAGTTACTTTTGCTTTAGTTTTATTACCTTTTTTTACTTTTTCAACTTTTCTGTATGGCGTTTCAATAAAACCATATTCATTTACACGGGCATATAAAGAAAGGTATGTGACCAGACCAATATTAGGTCCTTCAGGTGTTCTTACAGGATCGATCCTTCCATATTGTGAAGAGTTGACATCACGGATCGAGAACGATGCTCTCTCGCGATTAATCCCTCCAGGACCTAAAACAGAAACCCTTCGCAAGTTATCAACCTCAGAAAGGGGATTAGTATCATCCAAAATAGTTGAAAGCTGATTGGAACGGAAGAATTCATTAAGAGATGCAATGAGAGGTCTGGCATTTATCAAGTTGGCAGGTTTGGGTTTGTCATCAGGACTAATTAAACTCATTTTCTCCTTGATAGATCTCTCCAGTCTAAGAAGTCCAATACGAAAAGCGTTAGTTGCAACAAGCTCACCCACTCTTCTTAGTCTTCTATTTGAAAGATGGTCTATATCATCCACCGTTCCTTTACCATTTTGAAGACCAATAAGATACTGGAGTGCACCGACCAGATCCTGCTTTTGGACAACCCAGTTCTCCTTTTCGTTTGGAATGTTCAGTCCAAGCCTTTTGTTTATTTTATATCTGCCAACCTTCCCAAAATCATACCTTCTTGGCTCAAAAAACATGTTATGGAAAAGTGTTTCTGCATTCTCGATCAAAGCCGGCTCGCCGGGGCGCATTTTCTTGTATATTTCTATTAATGCCTCTTCACGATTTGTTGTGGGGTCTTTTTCCAAAGTAGCCTCTATGTATTTATGGTTCTTGTCAGAATCCGATTCCTTAAAGATATTTCTTATCTCGGAATCTGATTCTATTCCTGCAGCTCTGAGAACTACTGTAGCAACTATCTTTCTTTTTCTGTCTATTCTGGCTGCAATAACATCATTTCTTGAAACCTCAAACTCCAGCCATGAACCGCGAAGAGGTCGTACTTCTGATTTGTAAAGCATCCTTCCTGAAGAAACGTCCAAATCTCCTGAAAAGTATACACCCGGACTTCTCACAATTTGGTTTATCACAGCACGCTCCACGCCATTGACAATAAAAGTGCCTCTATCAGTCATTTGTGGAAGATCACCCAAAAAAACATCCTGTGTTACTCTTTTTCCGGTTCTTTTATTTATCAAAGTGGCCACAATTTTCAAAGTTGAGAAGTAAGTAAGGCCCTTCTTATAAGCTTCTCTTGAAGTGATCTTCGGCTCTTCCAATACTGGTTCTTCCATTATTATCTGCCAGTTCTTACCTGTAAAGTCATCAATAGGAGATATCTCAGACAATTCCGCTTCTATGCCTTCATTAATAAAATCACGCCAAGAGTCTCTCTGCACCTTGGTAAGGTCGAGCTCTGGCAATATCTCTTGTTCTTTACCGAAATTTCGACGAGTGTTTTTTTGAGCCATGCGCGATTTTAAGATTTTGGAGTGACTTTTTTAGATCCGCTCACCTTTTCATCCCTGCCTGCACGGAAAAAGCCCAAGAATATTCTTGGGACAAAAAGGCAAGCGTACCTTTATAGCACGCCTAGTTCGGATTTATACCAAAAATTAGGGACTTTGTCAACAAGATATATAGATTTTAAGATATATTTGTGCTTAGTAAACACCTCCGAATAATAATAAGAAAAGTTGAAATCCATTTTAAACGTATTAGAAAATTTCACTAACGGTTCATTTTCCAAGATATTGTCTGATGTTTTCGTTGTGTTGGGAAATGCTCTTTGCATAATGAATATTACCCTCAGGATCGTGTATATAAAACCAATAATCTGATCTTTGGGGAAATATCGCAGCCTTAAGGGAACCTAAACCAGGATTTGCTATTGGTGTCGGAGGTAGACCATCTACCATATAAGTATTATATGGGGATAGTATTTCAAGATCTTGCCTTGTTAGAACTGGCCACCAACTATCACAGTTCAATTCCTTTCCTTCACAATTATTGCTACCTATCTCATATTGAGTAGTTGCATCAGCTTGAATAAGCCAGCCTTCAGTTTCTAACCTCTTCCACAAAATTCCTGCGACAATGGGTCTTTCTTCATCTGTTTTTGTTTCACGCTCAATTATCGATGCCATGATTACATGATCATCAAGATCATATTGACTGTCTTCAATTTGATCTTTCATCTGCTGATCAATCTTTGAATCAAAAACGGAAAACATTTTATCTATCACGAGTTTTGCAGAAGCATCTCTTGGGAACAGATATGTGTCAGGAAAAAGATATCCCTCCTTCCCTTCTGAAACGTTCATGAATTCAGCCGCAAATGATCTTTTTTTCTCGTTGTCCATCTGAAGAGCTTCGATGAACTTGTCCAAGATCTCTTCTCTCCTTAAACCTTCAGGCACTGTCACCCACAACTCCAAAGGACCTTTTCCCAAAGCTTCAATAACCTGAGACAGTGACATATCTTTTGAGAGTCTAAATTCCCCCGAGTTTATATTTTTAGACTTACCGGAAATCTGTACATATATCTTAAATGCCAAAGGACTTCTAATAAGATCCTTTTCATAAAGTGCATTAGCAACCTGCATTGCGGACCGACCTTTGGGTATCAAAAAACTCACTACTTCCTCGTTTTCCGAAACAGGTGATATGTTTCTCCTCCACCATACAATACCTGTAAATAGAACTACAGCTACAAAACTGAGAAATACTATTAGGAAAAATAATTTGTTTTTTACCATGAAGTCAGTTTACCAAAATGAAGTGTAATTTTACATAAAAACTTAAACCTCATCGAGCAATGCTCTTCTGTACTTTTTCGTTTTTGGATCATATATAAAGATCCTTCCGCAACTGTGAGTCACTTTATAAGTTCCGTCACGTCTTTTTTCCCTTTTCCCCTCAGACAATGGCTTGCCATCGGCAACACATCTTCCTTGGCTCATAAGCCACGCTTGCACGGGTGCGATTACATTTTTGAGCATTGTAAAAACAGTATATCATAATACTGCTTAAAGTTTACTGAATATTTGTGTTGGAAGGGGTGTATTGAGTATAAGGAGGTATTGTGGGTTTGTAGATGTTTTGACGCTCGAAACGATTACGAGCTGAGTTCACGCATTCTGTCTCTTTAAGTTCATAATCTATACACAAAGAATAATTCTTCCCGTCTTCCAAAGATTCATAAGAATAATAAACAATTCCAGTTTTTGAGTCTTTAGGTAATTCGTCCAGCTCATTTGGAACAAGCTCGTCTAACGAAATGGGGTATTTGTCATTACCAATGTAATAGGACTCCAAAGATCTTTCCAATATATTTTTAGTTGCCATTCTTTGTGCATCCCTTGCTCTTGAAAAACTTTCTTTTGGCTTTAGTGCTAATACAATCACTAAAACAATCATCGCGGGAACCAGCAACGTTCCAAAGATAGCAACCAAGATATACTTGATTTTTCGTTTTCTGGAAGGATTAAATTCAAAATTACCTTTAATTCTTTTAAGGTAAAAATAAAGAAGGTAAAAATAAATCATTTCAATAGGTGTTAGAACCAATGGTATTAGAATCTGAAAAACTAAATCAGGGATTTCTAGTACTAACTCAGGCAACTCAATACCTGCTAAAAATTTTCTAACCAAATATGTGGATAAATCGGGTAATAATATAATAACTATTCCAAGAATAATTAAAAATACAGTTCTGCCAACCACCTTCCACCAGTACTCTCTAACATATTCTCTGCTTTTTATAATTGCACTTAGACCTTTAACGTCCTCAGCAATTAAGACATATATATCAACAACTAACCATATGCTAAAGATTATGCCTGGAACGACAAAGAAAATGGTCGCGCTAAAAACTAATGATCCCGACAAAAATAAAAGCCATAAGTAAGAAAATATTTTTTTAAAACTTCTTCTATAAGACTCCTTAATCCCTATTCCTTCACCACTAAAGACTACCGAATATACAAGTGCTAGTTGCATCCAAATAAAAAAAATAGCTAGTGAAATAGAAACAAAATATACTGCTAACACTAGCGACAAGGGAGGGGAAGATACCTTGACCCAACCCAAAACCATTACAAAAACTAAAATCATCATATATGGAATAAGAATGACACCAACTAAAGTTTTCCAAGATCTTTTATAAATCTTCCATGACTGCTTTAAAAGCTCTACCGGCCCAGGCAAATCTCCACTACTCCCCTTGTCAATGTTATCTTCAACAGGATCTTCTTCTTTTGTGAAGATTTCTTGGTTATTAATATTTTGATCAGCCGAAAAGTTATTGACAATCTCATCTAAATAACTACTAATAACTTCCTCTTTCCACCCTTTTTGCAAGAAGGCGGCCTTAATTGAATTAGGAGATATACCTTTCTGAAGTTGCTGATTGATATAATCTGATACTTCCTTATTAATCTCCATAAATTTATCCTACTCCAAAATGCTCTTATTGAGAATCTAGATATCCCTGAAGAATTAATGTTGCAGAATATGCATCCTCCATATTTCTGCGCTTTTTCCTTTTAATACCTGCTTCAATTGACATCTCCTGAGCGTCTTTTGTAGTTAAAGTTTCATCATAAAATAATACTTTGATATCCAAAGATTTTTCCAATTTGCTTGCGAAATCCTTTGTTTCCACCGCCACCTTACCCTCAGATATCCCTAAAACAATTCTGTCGAGGTTTTCTTCATCCAAAATCCTTCTAATTTTTTCGATTGCTTTACCTTCAGAACTCACCTTTAAAACACTATATGGGGTTGCCAATTTTTCCTCGGTGGAAATGGCTAGTCCGATTTTTCTTTTTCCGTAATCTATACCCAAATACTTCATTGTTTGCTTGCAGTAACTGGAATTATTTTTGCACGGACAACCAATCTTTTCGGTTTTGAAGGATGTCCAGGAGGCGTACAGGTAATTAAGGATAAATAGGATGAGTCTTCATCCTGTCTAAGAACCTCCACTTGTATCGGTCTTACTTCAAATTTATCAACAACCTGATACCGATAAATTATTTCGTCATAGTAAACATAAATATCGTCCCCATCGACAAGTTTATCCAAAGTAGAAAAAATTGCAAGATAATTGTCGGGTTCATAAAAGATTGGAAGAATAGAGTGTCCAAAAATTACAGAATTGCCTTTTTCTCCGGGAACAGACGTACCGGGATATTGAATCAGGCTATCAGCTAGATCCTCTCCTCCTATCGAAACTAAAGCATCCTCTATACCTAGTCTGGGAATTGTAATTCTGTAACTGACAATGCCTGCCTCACTAAATTCGTCTTTGGTAGGAAACCAATTGCTCGCTTTAGTATAGTCACTTTCTTCGAACAAGTTGTAAGAATTTTCCATTATCCTCGAAGTTTTCGAAAGCGGGCTGACAAGGTTGGGATATTCCCTTTTTGATTTGGCTTCATACAAGGCAATAGGATAAACAACAGAAAGCAGTATTATTATCCCAGAAATAAAAGAAATTCCGGCACATATTTTAGTAATTTTTTTCGAAATCATAATACTAGTACAGCACTCTACCGCTCTGAGGCGATCTCGATTTCAATATTATCAGAAACATGCGGAAGCGTTTTTAATCTCCCCGGAAGTTTTGGTTCAAGAATTATCTCCGCTCTCACAAAACCCGGAATTTCCTCTTTAAGATATTCTTCAGCAAAAAAAGGGTACCTTCCAATTATTCTGGTCTTTATCTCATCAGTATCAATCACAGGCAATAAATTAGCGTCAATTTCTACATCTAAGATATACTTATCATCCTCTTCTCCCTGATAATCAAAGTCTGATTGTATTTGCTCGCTTCTCAATACAAAATTCTCAGGTACTTTGTCTTCAAGAAGCTCTCCAGCAAAACTGGCTAAGTTATTTCTGTCAACAATCAATGCTTTCATCTCAATCGACATCTCCAAGCTAAGTGTCGAGGCTTCCGATCCTACTTCATGACTATAATTAACATTCAAAGCTTCCTCTTCGACAGTGTCCTCAATCAGCAATTTGTCTGAATCTATTTCTGCTCTCACTCCCTCAACTGCTTTTTGAACCAACTCATCAATCAAACTTTCCTGCAACTTTATTCTGTCACTTTCGGATACTGCACTTATTTCTCTGCTTGATCCTCCAGAAAAACTTTCTTCATTTTTTGCCTCCACATCACTTACAGAATAGTCACCAACAGAAAAAGTAGTATTGGAAGCAAGATTATACTCGGCTCCCAAATCAAGCGCAGTAACTTTCGCTTTTACCTGACTAGGACTGCCTGCACTACCACTGGCAATATTTACCGTTTCGTCCAAAGTGAAATCTAATCCATTAGGGCCTTTCAAAATCGTAGCTGAATCAAGTGTTATTTCACTGCCAACTCTATAAAGGGTCACTTCACCCGAGGCTTTATCTCCTATTATTTTTACACCGGTAGCAGAAGCGGTTTTTTCACCTTCAATAGTTTTTGTAACTATTTCACCAGGCAATATAGAATCAGAAAAATCTGGCTCACTTATATTTGGACTTACAAAAATAGTAAAATTTTCCTCCAGTTTTTGAGACCTAAGATAAATTATCACACTTGCCTTGGGATAAAACCACCAAAGTGAAAAAAGTCCTCCGAATATCAGCAGGGTAGCAATGAAACCAAAAACTAAAATCTTTTTATTAAGCAGTTCCTTGAATAAAGCAGTTACATTATTCAAAAACCCAAAATTCATTCTCTTTACCTTTGACTCTTTTTTGTTTTCCACATTCTCATTTATACTTCCAACAATATCTCTGGTTTCTTCTGCATCGGTTACAGATTCAATCTTTTTAGTATCTTCATCGAGATCTAATTCTTTCGGATCGTATGTTTTCTCTTCCCCAAATTCTTTCTCAGTAATATCTTCCTCGACGACAAAACCGAAATTTTCTGGGGAAATCTGCTCTTCCGGCTCAATTAGATTGGCTTCTTCAGCTACTTCAAAATCATTTTCTTCGATAGATAAATTCGTTTGATGATTATCTTTAGAGTGAGAGACTATTTTTTGAACATCAGAAAGCTCCGAAGCACCAGCAAGAGAAACAGCACTAATCTTTTTTTCAGAATCCATAATTTCTATTTTTGGGATATGAAGAATCTCAATATCTGTTAAATCTTCCCAATTGGTTTTAAGAAGTGATTGCCTCACAATCTCGAGCTCTCCTTCTTTTCCGCCATAAATTATAAACCGTGCAGGCATTTTTGTTATGTTTAGTCTGGCAAATCCTTCACCTAAATCATCAATAACCGATACGCTCCTTGATACAACTCCCTTTGTGGCAATTTCACCCAAATTAAATACAGTTATTTCTATCTCTTCTTCAAAAACTCCCAATATCAACGCGTTCAGAGGACTCCCCTCCTGCGATTTCATAAAATGAGCTATCGCCTCAGGTATTACAACAAATCCAACTGGCTGAAGATCCAGTTTCTCACATAGATTCTTAACTCTCATAAGATGCTCTTCTTTTATTTCACCATCTTCTACCCAACTCGATACAACTCCAAAGACAGTTTGATTGGGTTCATTTTCCACCTGGTCAAGCTTTTTAACAGCAGATGAAAGTGCAATATCAGAAGTGCTTATAAGATCCGCATCAGAATTCCATGGAGTAGAAAGGCTGCTTACCAAAATATGTGCACTTCCCTCCTCAATTTTCCAAATTCCTGTCTGCAGCCAACCTGGCTCAATAATTAAAGTCCAGTAGTACTTTACTTTTTCCTTCTTCTCCTTTTTGGGCAGAATATCTTTGATAGACATAACAAAATGCAGGAACAAAGTCTCAATCGGACTTTATTTACTTTTTGATAAATAAACTCTTAGAGTGCTTGCACCGATTTTTTCCTGCTTTATTATTTTAACACGTCCAATATCGGAAGTTCGAGACACATGAGGACCTCCACAAAACTCTTTGCTAAAAGCAGACTTTAAGGTTTCTCCCACATAATGTATAATTACACTATCTCCATATTTTTCTCCGAATGCCTGAATAGCTCCGGTTTTTTCTGCATCGGATTTTTTCATTTCCAATTTATTCACCGATAAATCTTTCTTAATAATTTCATTGATTAAAGACTCAACTTTTTCTAGCTCTGCCTCTGTCAACTTTTTATCGTGAGTAAAATCAAACCTGCTTCTTTGACTGTTAATATTTTGGCCTCTTTGGATTACATGATTACCTAAAACTTCACGCAGTACCGCCTGAAGCAAATGCGTCGCAGTATGAAGCCTTACCGTATCTTCCGATTTATCAACAAGTCCACCCTTAAACACTCCTGCCGACGTTGTTTTTGATTTGTCTTTATGAGATTTAAACTGTTTACTAATCTCCGCTTCCACACTGTCGGATACTTTTATATTTTCTGAAACGGCAATCTCAAGAGTCAACTCGATTGGAAAACCTTCAGTTTGGTATAAATCGAATATCTCCTCAGCACTTAATGTGCCTTTTTCCATAAATTTCCTAAGTTTTTTTTCGCCTTTAGCGAGAGCTTTCCCGAATTTTACCGCTTCAATGTTTAATGAATCCTTTATTTGGAGCCAGTTATTTTTAATCTCATCATACTCATCAGCATAACTTTTTATAAATGCCGAAATTGTTCCGTCACCAATCTCAAATCCTAAAACCTTTAATTTATAAACAGCTCTTCTTATTAACCTTCTGGCAATATAACCCTGAAGCTTATTACTCGGTTCAACACCACTTGCCAAAATAAAAGCCGCACCGCGAAGGTGATCAGCAATAATCCTCATCGGAGCTTTATTTTCGTTTTCAAAATAAAATTTACCAGTATGCTTTTCAATAACCTCAATAGCACTCTTAAATACATTTGTATTGAAAACGTCCGGAGATTCAATTGCTGCCGCCGCAATTCTCAAAAGTCCTCCACCAAAGTCAACGTTTTTATTCGGAAGCTCTTCCAACTTACCTTCTCCAACTTTTTTATATTGCATGAACACGGAATTTCCAATTTCTAAAAATCTTCCGCAGTTGCAGTTCATGTGGCATTTTTGTTTTGCATAAATGGAGTTTTCGTGAATTTTTAAATCCTCTCCGAAATCATAAAAAACTTCGGAATCCGGCCCTCCTATATCTCCAACGGGCATTTCATCAGGCGTTCCATTTCTGCTCCACCAGTTTTTCTCCGCACCATAATAACCTATGTGACTTTCGGGAATCCCTAAACTTTTCCAGATTTCAGAAGATTCGGTATCTCTCGGAACCTGCTTACTTCCTTCAAAAACACTAATCCACAGTTTTTCCTTCGATAATCCAATCTCACTAGTTAAAAATTCAAAAAACCAGGCAAACTGGTCTTTTTTAAAATAATCCCCCAAAGACCAATTTCCCAACATCTCAAAAAAAGTCGTGTGGCGATTATCTCCAACCTCTTCAATATCTACAGTACGAAAACTCGGCTGTGAATTCACTAACCTTTTTCCCATCGGATGCTTTTCTCCCAAAAGATAAGGAACCAAAGGCTGCATTCCGCTACTGGTAAACAAAGTCGTTGGGTCATCGGAAAGAATTAATGGAGCCGGTTTAATTTCCTTATGGTCCCTCGGACTAGCTTTAAAAAACTTTAAATATTTTTCTCTAACCTCATTTAGCTTCATGTATGAAATTATACCGTTAAAATAAGCTCAAATTAAGTGTTAAATAAATACTGATCACAATCAATTTTATAAAATTTCTTGAAGATTCAAATATTCCTGTTATATAATTCCAGTCGTGGAAAGATGCAAAAACAGCAGTGGCACTACCATTCCTGATATAACTTGTGTTGGTTGTCCTCTCTTGAATGAAGCTGATGCAACTGCAAGAGAAAGGAGTGAAATACCAGGTTTTGGATCAGTAACACCTGAAAATCTACAAGCAAAGTGTAAACAAATAAACGACCACTTTGAAGTTTCTGTTGGTGGAATTTATAAGCGAACAAGTGATGGTGTTTGCAGAGAAGCATACAATCCTACAGTCAGTGGTCAAGCACCTGAATTTTGTGAAAAACTAGAATAATAATAACTTAAATCTCTCCCTCTTTTTCTTCTTTTTGGAAAACTCCAATATCCCGGTGAGCTTTCCCAGTCTATTTAACTACCTTCTCCGAATCTAATAAATCAAATATTCAAGGAGGATGAAACATTACTACAGTAAGTTAATTGCACAACTGGGCTCTACTACAGTTGTAAAATTTAGTCAGTCGAGTATTTGAGATACAGTCTTTCTCTATCCTCTTCCACTTTCTTAATCTGTTTCTCAATATTTTTCAAAGCTTCTTGTAAATAAGCTTTCTTACTGAAATCCAAAACATTTACAACCTCAGCCCATCTTACCCTTAACACCTTTATTCTATTATCCAAAGCGTCCTTAATATATTGAAACTGGATATTTCTTGAAAGTTCATGCCATTCAGGAAAGGAAGCAAGATACTCCGGATTGTATTCCCCAAATCTAACTGCCCTCTCGAGTGTTAAGCTGGTTTTTGGAGTAGAA
Source organism: Candidatus Woesebacteria bacterium (assembly GCA_016926185.1). Classification (GTDB taxonomy): domain Bacteria; phylum Patescibacteriota; class Microgenomatia; order UBA8517; family UBA8517; genus JAFGPD01. Next base: position 23,388 of record JAFGPD010000055.1, read on the forward strand.
TTGTCACTGCGCTTTACGTCATTAATACCCATAGCAAGCACCACTTTATAATAAAATTCTTTAGATTTCCCCCTCTCCTCTTTTCTCCATTTTTCCTTGTTTTTTCCTTTTGAAAAATTCTAAAACTCCGGTAAGCTTTTCTGTTCTTATAAGCCCCCCTCCCAAAATCGAATCTTCTAAAAGTGAGTTAAGTCTTTTCAACGCTCTTCTTAAATCAACAATAATTAAAATAACTTGCACTCCCACTATCAGAAGAAGCATGGTAAGAACAACAATCACAACAACTAAAAGTGTCTGTACTCCATCCATATCTTATATTCTATTTAATATATAATCATCCAACATTTCAATTGTATCTTTTTGGATTCAGTTTATAAATTTATTTTTCCTTGCCAATCCGTCAATCCTATTTTTCCTCCCCCAAATCAACATTTATTTTTCTGTTAATAATCTGTTCTTTCCCCGACCTTGACCTGGCCACAACTACAACTTCAGTGGTTCCATCAAAAACCTCGATCTCTCCAAGAAATGAGCCCTCCTCATCAACAAGAATGGGCTGATTATTAGCTACTAATGTAGCATCAGAGTTAGTCTCTCCTTCAACAACTAACTGAGAAGATAATACTTTCTCTCCTTCCCCGGGCCTTTCTAATACTAGTTTGGGAGGAGAATTAAAACTGAAATATTGATAGATAAGATATCCTAGAACCAAAACTGCCACTCCAATAATTCCAATTGTAAATGCAAGCTTTGGATTCCACCTGGTTTTATCTGAAACGTCAGGCTTAGGATTGATTAATAGTTTTTTGGGCGGATAATCCCTTCTCAAAAGAGCAACCGCCTGTTCCTTTTTAATCCCAAGATTTGTTGAGATATTTTTTACAAAACCCTGTATCACCGGAAATTCAGGAAGCTTTTTCCACGTCTCATCTTCGATATACTCTATATATGATCTTTTAATCTTTGTCTTCTTGGAAAGTTCCTCTATTGAAAAGTTGTTCCTTTCCCTTTCTCTTTTAAGATATTCCCCAACACTGGTCATTTTTTTACTGTTGTTATTC
>JAFGPD010000056.1 GCA_016926185.1 Candidatus Woesebacteria bacterium
CTTTTTCATTGGTTTCCCAAGGAAAAAAATGCGGTGACATTGCTTGAAGCAGAAGAGCGGTTGGAGATGGTTTTTGAGTCTATGAATCTGGCTTTTAAAGAGTGTAAGATATAGATGGTAAGGTGAAAAGGCGAGAAGATGAAAGAGAACGGGTGATGTGAAGATTTTGCCTTTTTACCTTTCTACCCTTTTACCTTAATAGATCATGCCAAAGAAAGAAATTGCAATAAAGCACGCAACAATTATATCGGTATATCTTTTAGTTGTTTGGGGATTTTATAGATTTTTGTTCAAGCTTCCGGAGGAGATCGAGGAGCTTTTAATAAAACCGGTTTTGTGGCTTGGACCGGTTTTCTATTTTCTCAAAAGGGAAAAAAAGGGGCTAAATTCAATAGGTGTCACTTCAAAAAATCTATTTCCAGCTATATATTATGCATTATTTTTGGGAGTGATCTTTGCAATTGAAGGTGTTTTGGTAAATGTCGTTAAACATCAGACCGTAAACTTCAGCGCTAATATTGGTGACAAGGTAATGCTGATTGCTTTAGGGCTTTCTTTGGCAACCGCCATCAGTGAAGAGATCACCTTCAGGGGATTTATCTTTAACCGTGTGTGGCATGCTTTGGACAATCCTTTAAGCGCAAATCTTATTACAAGTATAGTCTGGGCATTGGTTCACGTTCCTATAGCTGTTTTTTGGTGGAAGCTTGATGTTGCCGGCATGGCAGGATATCTTGTCTTGACAACTGTATTTGCGATAGGATCCTCATTCGTTTTCACTCGCACCAAAAATGTCACTTCATCAATACTTCTTCATGTACTTTGGGAATGGCCGATTATTCTTTTCAGATAAAGTATTGTCCGCAGTTAGTGAGGAAATTCTATATCGACGCAAACTTGAGTAATTGTTGTATACTATATAGGCAAAAATGTTACGAAAAGTAGCTTATGTAGCGGTCCCTCTTTTCATTGCTTTTTTTGTTTTACTTACGTCGATCTTCAAAAGCGCAGCGGTTGTATATGATTTTAGTGATGAAGCGGCTCATTTTCCGACAGACGGGATTGTTTTAGGGGACAATGATATAAATATCGAATACCCCTTGGTGTATCCGGGGAAAATATTACCTGATCATTTCCTTTGGCCTGTAAAGGCAATGCGTGATAGGGCTTGGCTTTTTTTGACAACTAACGACAGCAGAGAAGCAGAGCTTCTGCTTTTGCTGGCGGACAAAAGATTAGCTTCAGCAAAGGTGCTTTTCGATGAGGGTAAGGCTGATCTGGGTTATACTGTGCTAACAAAAGCAGAAAAATATCTCGAAGAAGCAAGTCAGAAAGAGATGCAAAATCGCAAAGAGGGTATAGACACTAGTATGTGTTTGGAGAGATTGGCTAGAGCCTCATTAAAACATCTGCAAGTAATAAAAGAAGTGAGTTTAAATGCTCCTGAGGATGCACAACCCCAACTTAAGTCACTCGAGAAAATGCCTCACGAAGTTTATGAAGACACTCTGCATGCACTGAATGAGAAGGGTATGCAGTGTCCACAAAATCCCTTTGTTAAGTAAATATTTTTCTCTAACGTACATAAAAATGTATCTCTATTGAGATGACCCAAAAAATATTTTCCCGATAATTACTTAACAATCTCCGCTAGCAATTTTTTAGACTTAACTTTTATCCATAAATACGGCAAAGTAATACAATGTTGATATATTTTGTTATATTTAATTAGAGTTGACATAATACATTTAGTGTAAGAATATACTTCTGTTACTCTATAAGTAGTGTTTTTTCTTTCACATATGAAATCATACAAATACTAATATCCTAATTAATAATAATGATACGAATAACTACTAATTATTTACACCTGTAAGCTATTACGCATATCTATTAGTAATTATTCGTTGCATTCGCATATATTTGTAAGTTGGTATCTTAAAAAATGAAATGTCCATTTTGTCAGCATGTATCGACCCAGGTTCTTGAAAGCAGGACTACAGATGAAGGGTCAGTGGTTCGAAGAAGAAGGGAATGTGAGAAATGCAAAAAACGATTCACCACTTATGAAAAAGTCAAGGGATCGGTTCTATGGGTTGTAAAAAAAGATGGCAGAAGAGAGCCTTTTGATAGAGATAAGCTGAAAAGAGGGATATTAAGAGCCATTGAAAAAAGACCGGTTTCACTGGATCTGGTTGATGATGTTACCGATCAGGTTGAACGTGAGATGCTTGGAAAACAAAGGGAAGAAGTTACGTCAAAGTCGATAGGTAAAGCTGTAATGAAGAGACTGAGAAAAATTGATAACGTTGCCTGGCTGAGATTTGCGAGTGTCTATCTGGAATTTGATGATATTGAGGATTTTGAAAAGGTTATAAAAAAATTAAGCAATTAACGATAACACCTTTTCTTAAGCAGTGATAACAAATTAATACTTGGTGAAAATAAAAGAAGAAATTGAGACAAACCGCTGAAAAGGTTTTTGAGAAGTTGATATAAAAACTGATGAATATGCCAAAAAGAAAAACTAAGACAATCAAAAAAAATAACGAAGTTACTTTAGAAAGTTTGAACTTTCCCTCATATGAAGAAGTTATCAAAGAGATAAGAAAAAAAGTTGGAAAAAGGCCAAAAGCTCCCAAAACCCTTCCTGATGGTGAGTGGTCAGAACAGGCATTGAGGGTTTTGCATGAGAGGTATCTTTCAAAAGATATTGAAGGAAAAGTTGTTGAAACACCCAAGGAAATGTGTTGGAGAGTCTCGTGGGAGGTGGCATCTGCTGAAGCACGATGGGGTGCAACAAGAAGTCAGGTCAAAGATCTTGCAAAACAGTTCTATGGACTTTTAGTTACACATGAATTTTTGCCCGGTTCACCCACCCTTATGAACGCAGGGACTGATAATGGGCTTCAATATTCTTCCTGCTTTGTGCTTCCCGTTGATGATTCTTTGGTGGGGATATTTGATGCCATAAAATATCAGGCAATTATTCATCAGACTGGCGGAGGGACTGGGTTTTCCTTTAGCAGGTTAAGGCCTGCAGGCTCTACCGTTAAATCAAGTGGTGGAGTGGCATCAGGTCCGGTTTCTTTCATGAAAATATTTGATGCGGCAACTAACGAAATAAAACAGGGCGGAAGACGAAGAGGTGCAAATATGGGTATCTTAAGGGTTGACCATCCTGATATTATGAAATTCATCAAATGCAAAGACGAGGGAGGAATAACAAACTTCAATATCTCCGTAGCCATTACAGATAAGTTCATGAAGGCTTACGAAAAAGGTGAGGACTACGCGTTGATAGATCCAAGAAGCGGTGAAGAAACGGATAGACTTGATGCAAAAGCAGTATTTGACGAAATAGCAAAAGGGGCTTGGAGAACAGGAGATCCGGGCGTTGTCTTTCTGGATAGGATGAATAATCCTTCCAGCAATCCGGTTCCGTCCATTGGTCCAGTCGAAGCTACCAATCCCTGCGGTGAACAGCCGCTTTATCCTTATGATGCATGTAACTTGGGAAGTATATTTCTGAAATATTTTGTAAAAGAAAAAGACGGTGAAAGGCAAGTTGATTGGGAAAAGATCAAGAAAGTGACTGCTTTGGGTATTAGATTTTTGGACGATGTTATAGAAGTTAATCCTTTTCCGCTTGATGATATCAGAAGGACAGTATCTGCGATAAGGAGAGTTGGTCTTGGCATTGGGGGTTGGGCGGACATGCTAGTTGATCTTAATATTGCTTATGATTCGGAGGAAGCGCTCAAACTGGGCGAAAAAGTTATGAGGACTGTTAATGACGAGGCTATAAAAACCACCGAAAAACTGACCAAGAAACGTGGTGCATTCCCTCTTTTTCCCCAAAGTATTTACAAGAATGGTAAAAAAAGAAGGAATTCAACAGTGACCACGATCGCTCCTACGGGTTCAATCTCAATAATTGCAAATGCCTCAAGCGGTGTTGAACCTCTTTATGCTATTGCTTATCAGCATATTGTAAAAGATAGAAGCCTTGACAGGACATTGACCTTTGTAAACCCGATGTTTGAAAAACGTATGATCGAAGAGGGTTTATGGAGCGATGAGCTGCGTGAGGTTGTTGCTGAAAGAGGTGTCGTCAGAGAGATCGCTGACATTCCTAAAAAGATCAGGAATGTCTTTGGGACTGCACATGAGATACACCATGATTGGCATATAAAGATGCAGGCAGCCTTTCAGAAACACACGGAGAATGCTGTCAGCAAGACCATTAACATGGTGAATGAGGTTACTGATGCTGATATTAAAGAGGCATATCTTTTAGCTTGGAAAACCGGATGTAAAGGAGTTACTGTTTTCAGGGACGGATGCAAGGACATGCAGGTATTAAATACTGGAGTGAAGGATAGAGATGTCAAAAAGGAAGCTGACCTTGAACCGGCGATAATAAGACCATACAAAATAACGGGAGCAACGTATAGATTGAGTACCCCAGTCGGGACCGGGTTTTTTACAATTAACACTGATCAAAATGGTGAACCTATGGAAGTGTTTATTAATATTGGGAAAGCAGGAAGTGATGTGCAGGCTATGGCAGAGGCGTTAGGCAGGGTGATCTCAATATCTCTGCGCTTTAGAGGAGCATTGAGACCTATCGAAAGAGCGCAGGAAATCGCCCTGCAGCTGGCAGGAATTGGAGGTAGAAGATCCGTTGGGTTTGGTCCTAATAAGATACTTTCTTTACCTGATGCCGTGGCATTGTCATTAGCGACCCATTTTGGTTTTAAGGTAAATGGATTTCAACCACAGCTTCTCGATGGAAAAAGGAAGCTGACTGCTAATGGTGAAGTAGAGGATGGTAAAAATGGGATTGAAAAGACAACTGATTCAGGCTCGGTGCAAGCTGCTATGTCGGCACTTGGCTCGGATAATTTATCCGGTTCAAATCACCTAGAAAGTGATCACGACCGCACAGCGGCTTTCGCTGAGCCTGGATCAGTTGAAAATTCTATAGTGGGTAAGGGTGATATATGTCCTTCGTGCGGTCAAAGCTCTTTGATTTATCAAGAAGGATGTGCAAAATGTTACTCTTGTGCTTATTCCGAATGCTGATTTATTTAAATTATGGATGATCATAAAATTGTTTCACACATTGACACAGTAATAAAAATAAACGGAACAAAACAAGCATTTGATGCTAATAAAATTGAAAATAGCATCTGGTATGCAGCCCGAAAAGTCGGTGGAAAAGATAGAAATAGAGCAAGAATGTTATCCTTCAAGGTGCTTCAGATAATTTCGGAAAAATATCAAAATGGGAAACCATTAAGAACAACAGAAATTGGAGAGTTTGTTGAAAAAGTATTAATTGAAAGCGGGCATAGCAAAACTGCAAAGGAATTTATTCGTTTTAGAGAAAATAAGAAACATTTCCGCCAAGATAAGGGTAATTTAGGAGTAGAGGATGATATTGGACTAACCTATAACACACTATATATATTAAAAAGAAGATATCTTAAAAGGAACGAAAAAGGGGAGATCATTGAAACACCCAAAGGAATGTTAAAAAGGGTTGCAGAATTTTTAGCTGACGTTGAAAAAACAAAAACAGAGAAGAAAAAGTGGTATGAAAAATTCATGTCTATTATGGAGACCTTTGAATTTCTTCCCGGAACAAGGCCGTTGGTGAACGCAGGAAAGAAAAAGCCTCAGCTTGGAAATTGTTTTGTCTGGCCAATCAAAGACGATATTAATCATATCTTTAAAATTCTTCACGAATCGACACTTATCAAAAAAAATGGCGGAGGATGCGGTTATAACTTTAGTAAATTAAGGCCGGAGGATGATATTGTTGGAGGAATTCCTGATCTGGCAGCAGGGCCGGTAAAGATAATTGAGATGTTTGATCTTATGACCAGCCTTTTTAGGCAGGAAGGAAGATACGAATCAGGTAATATGGTAGTTTTGAACGCAAATCACCCTGATATTTTCAAATTCGTTTCAGCAAAACAAACCGACGGATACTTAAGCAAGACCAATCTTTCTGTTGGCATCACTGACAGCTTTATGAAGGCAGCTACTGAAGATAAGGATTGGGACCTTATTAATCCCAGAACTGGTGAAGTGGTGAATACGGTCAAGGCAAGATCTATCCTTGAGCTAATGGCAACAATGGCCTGGCAGACGGGTGATCCTGGGATTTTGAATCTGTCTGCCATCAACAGAGGTGATGAGTTTGGGAATCCTCTTTTGAAAAAGCACGGAAGGATCGTTTCGACCAATGTTTGCGGTGAGATACCACAATATCCTTACGAATCCTGCAATTTGGGTTATGTGAATTTCACCAAATTTATTAGAGATGGAAAGTTTGACTTTAAACATCTCAAAGAAGTTATGAGCATTGCTGTAAGACTTATGGATAATGTCATCGAAGCCTCGTGGTTTCCGGTGCCTGAGGTGACAAAAGCTGTTAAGGATCATCGAAGGATCGGTATTGGATGTGTTGGTTGGGCAGAGACTCTCTCCAGGCTTGGATTGGCTTATGATAGTAAGGATGCATATGAACTAGCAGAAAAAGTTACCGAGACGATGTACAAATCGGCTTTTAATGCCTCGGTCGAGTTGGCTGATGATAAAGGTCCATTCCCTCTAGTTGGAGATTCTATTTGGGCAAACAGAAAGCGCAAGCCAAGAAATGTGGCACTTTTGACCTTCCCGCCAAGCAGCGGTAACGCAGTTATCTGTGAGACAAGTTTTGGAATTGAACCTTATTTCGCCCTTGCTTATGAGCAAAATGTATTGGGTGGAATGAGGCTGCGAACAGTGGTGCCAGCTTTCGTGGAAAAGCTTAAAGAAGAGGGGTTGTATAGTGAAGAATTGATACAAAAGATAATTGACAATCACGGAAGCGTTCAGAGTATTAAGGAAGTTCCTGAAAGGATCAAAAAGATCTTTAAAGTTGCACATGATATTGACTGGAAGGATCATATAAAAATGCAGGCGTCATTTCAGAAATGGACTGACAATGCTATAACAAAGACGATAAATATGCCTGCCAGTGCAACACCTGATGATATAGAACAGGCTTACGTGATGGCTTGGGAGCTGGGGTGTAAGGGATTGACAGTTTATAGAGACAAAACAAAACAGGATCAGGTTTTTGAGTTTGGAAAGTCAGAAGAACCTAAGAAAAGTACCAGAAAGTGTCCAAACTGTGAGCATAAACTAGTTAAACAAGGTAAATGTTATAAGTGCAAAGAATGCGGTTACTCCAGTTGCGAGATTTGAATCTTTCTAAAAAATCACATATATTTCGAATTAATTTATGCCGATATATACCAGAAAGGGTGATAAAGGAGAAACGGGGTTGTTTGGAACAAATAGGCGCTGTTCGAAGGATTCTCAAGTGTTTCGTGCAATTGGCGCAATTGATGAGCTTAATAGCTTTTTGGGAGTAATAACTTCGGAGAGTGAAGATGATGATAAGTTAATAAATCATCTTGAGAAAATACAAAGCAATTTATTTAAAATAGGATCGATCTTAGCTGGTAGTGATTTAAGATTTTCTTCAGTTCAAACCAAGAATTTAGAAAAACAGATCGATGATATGGAAGATAAATTACAACGCTTGAGAAATTTCATTTTGCCTGGAGGAAGCAGTTTGGGGGCCAAATTGCACTATGCCCGTTCAATTTGCCGAAGAGTAGAAAGAGAAGTGGTCAGGTTAAATAAGAAAGATAAAATAAAGCCGCAGATTTTAGTTTACATTAACAGGCTTTCAGATTATCTTTTTGTGCTTGCAAGAAGTATTAATTGTGAGGCTGGTGAGAGAGAGCTGGTTTGGAAGAGATAAAATAAAACAAATCCAGAACTGTCATTCCGGACTTGGTCCGGAATCTATATAGATCCTGAATCGAGTTCAGGATGACATATGTTTTTGGATTTTGAGATGATTTTAATTAAATATTTAAGACATTCAACTAAAGTAAATCCCAATGGAACGATTACAAGATTACTTAGAACTTGTATTTTGAGAAAAGGAAGAGCGTTAATGTAGCTTTGCATTAGCCCCTTAAGGTCATTGCTGTACATTCCCCAGGTATCCAAAAGCCATACGCCAAGGTTTGTCCAAAGGAAAAAGAACACTCCTGTTCCAAGACCAAATAAAGTTGATCTACCTGTTAGTTTAATAGAACTTTGTTTTGATTTGTTTAAATAAATTGACGTATATAATGCGGGAATTAAAAAACCGCTCCAGGTGAATAAAAAGATGTTTGTATTACCCAAAATAAGATCACTCAAGATCATTGTAATTAAGACTATCCAGAGAGATTCTTTCTCGCCAAGATATGCAGCTGCCAAGAGCATGGAAATTGTTACCAACTCGATATTAGGACCAAGATCAAACATAATTCTTTCTCCGATAGACAGGAACAATAGTGAAATAATGAACAAAGATTTATGATTTAATATTTTTGATTTAAGAAATAACATCTTATTAATTTTTTTTTAAATTCTATCGCTTCGCTCCAGAATGACACTGGTTTATTTTTCTTGGCAATGATAGCAAATTAATATTCCGGTTGGACATACTTCCATTCAACAACATCTCCTGATGAAAGTTGATATTGGTCTGCCGCGACTTGACCAGATTGACCATTCACAAAATATATCCATGCCATTTCAGTATCTGAGTCAAGTCCGTTTATTGATTTTACAAAAACCCCAAAATCATAACTTTCAGTTTCCATTGGAATTTGGTTATCGAGCGTTATTTTTTCCAGAGCACTAAAGACGGATTCATTTACCGAAATATCATATTGTTCTTCTAAACTGTTGCTATCACCATAGTCAATTGAAATCTTGAAGGTTTTGTTGACACTTTCTACATCGGTAGTTGTTGGTAAGCTATCACGAAATTCTTTGGAGCTTTGATGGTTTTGAATTACAAATAAACTGAAAATGACAATCAGAAGTGCAGAAGAAATAAATATAACTTTTTTGTTTTTCATTTTTCTCTTGCTCGAAATATCCTTTGGAAAGTTCAGGACTAACTTACCATTGACTTTCTTAGGAAGTGGCTGCTAGTTTTCCGGCTGTAACGGTTGCGGCACAGCTAGGGAATTCCCGTCTGCATAAGCTATTGCTTCAGTAATTGCGGGCAGGTCACCCTATTCCTTCGCCAGTGAGATACTTTTATATCTTACGGCGCCACGTCGGACGTTTTAACTATCCAACTGTGGAAACACAACCACTTATCAACATTATTGATAAAACTAATATAATTTCAAGTACCAAAAGACAACTAGTAATTAAATCTCGCGGTGTTAGAATATATTTAGCCAACTTCACCTGCTTTTCAGAGGTAAGAAAGGATGAGTGAAGATTGAGTTATATATAATTTATAAAGATAATGCCATCACCAGAAACAGGGGAAGTCCCGAAAACACCAGAACAAGTAAAAGAGCGTCAGGAAGAATTCATCGTTCCCGAAAAAATTCAGGATATCGGCCTTAAGACAACAAGGTCTCAGGTCACTGCACAAGTTACTGATGATGATGATAACCAATTGATATCTACTCCTACAAGAAAAGTGACTGTCACTTTACCTGCTGACAAAGATGTGATCGAGGAGTGGACAAAGGGTGATAAGGCTAAGTCCTCAACCTGGCTTGGGTATTTTTGGGTTAGAATAATAAAAAAAGCTCTGCATTTTGGCTGGGATCTTGTAGTTGGACCAAGGCAGAAAGGGAATTAAAAAATGTCAATTGATACTATTTTTATAATTTTAATATTTTTAACAATAGTGACTGCGGGAACAGTGGTTGCCGGATATGTGATATTTCAGATGTTCAAAAATCGCGATCGAGAGGAGCGTTCAATTGACTCGGTGCTTCTTGAAGTGAAGGTTCCGCGAAATAACGAGGTGAAGATAGATGCGATGGAACAATTGTTCTCTGCGATCTATGCTGTAAAAAAGGGGAGTGGCTGGAAACAAAAGTATGATTCAGAAACGACTATCTCATTTGAGATAGTTGCAAAACAGGAGGATATCAGATTTTACGTCTGGGCTCCGTCATCGCTTAAAGACCTTGTTGAAAAGCAAATTCATGGTGCATATCCTGATGCGGAGGTGGTCAAAGTTCAGGAATATAATATTTTTACAGAAGAGGGAAGTGTTGCTTATAAATCTCTTCAGTTATCAAAAGAAAACTACTATCCCTTGAAAACTTATAGAGAGCTACCCACTGATCCTTTGGCTTCACTTACATCTGCACTGGGCAAGATGGGAGAGGGAGAAGCAGCTGCTATCCAGGTTCTTATTTCTCCAACTGACTCTTCATGGCAGAAGCAGGGAGGCGAGTTCGTTTCCTCCACTAAAAAACAGGAATCAGATCCTGAGAAAGCAAAATACAAAGTGGGAGGAAAAACTCTTGAGTCCGTTGAAAACAAGATCAGCAAACCCGGTTTTGAAACTTGTGTAAGAATGGTCGTTGTTTCAGATAACGAAGCTTCAGCAAAAGCCCATTTAACGAATATAAATAGTTCTTTTGCACAGTTTTCTTCGGACATGAACCGTTTTGGCTCACGAAAAGTGAGAAACACCGGCAAATTCATTGAAAATTTCCTATATCGTTATCAGCCCATGTTTTATTTTATGGGTAATAAACCGTCGATCCTCAACAGTGAAGAGTTGGCAACCATATTTCACTTTCCCAACAAACAGATCTCAACTCCGCACGTCAATTGGCTTTATGCAAAGACTGCTCCTGCACCGGCACAGATAGCTGAGGAAGGAATGTATTTGGGAATGAGTGCCTATAGAGGAATTAAGCGCCCGGTTTATGTAGGAGAAAATGACAGAAGAAGACACTTTTATATCATCGGAAAAACCGGGACCGGAAAAACCGAGATATTAAAGGAAATGATAATGCAGGATATTCATGCAGGAAAGGGACTTTGTTTCATTGATCCTCACGGTGATGCTATCGAGGATTTACTCCAGATGATCCCGCCTGAGCGAGCGGAAGATGTAATTTACTTTAACCCAAGTGATACAGGGAGACCTCTGGGCCTGAATCTTTTGGAGGCAAAAACGGAAGATCAGAAACATTTTGCAGCAACTTCTGTTATTAATATGATGTATAAGCTTTTCGATCCATACAAAACCGGAATTGTCGGTCCCCGATTTGAACATGCTGTAAGAAACGCAATGCTTACGGCGATGAGTGAGGAAGGGACAACCTTCATAGAGGTATTGAGGATATTAACAGATGCAAAGTATGTTCAGGAGATACTGCCAAAAGTTACGGACCCTATTGTAAGAAGGTATTGGACCGACCAGATCGCACAGACCTCAGATTTCCATAAGTCGGAAGTTTTGGATTATATTACTTCAAAGTTCGGCCGCTTTGTCACCAACAAAATGATCCGTAACATTATTGGCCAATCCGAGTCTTCATTCTCATTCAGGGAAGTGATGGATTCGGGAAAGATCCTTTTTATCAACTTAAGTAAAGGTACTATCGGTGAGGAGAACTCAAGCTTTTTGGGACTTATCCTGGTCCCAAGAATTTTGGTTGCTGCTATGAGCAGGGCCGACATGCCGGAGGATCAAAGACGTGACTTTTTCCTCTACGTCGACGAGTTCCAAAACTTTGCAACACCTGATTTTGCACAGATCCTTTCTGAAGCGCGAAAATATCGACTGAATCTTTGTGTTGCCAACCAGTTCATTGGTCAGGTGGAGGAGGAGGTTAAAAATGCGGTTTTTGGGAATGTTGGAACGATAATGAGCTTCCGTGTGGGGGTAACAGATGCGAATTATCTTGCCCATGAATTTACCCCCATCTTTGGAGAGGACGATCTACTGAACATTGAAAGATTCCATGCTTATGTTAAAACAATAGTTGGTAATGAGCCGGTCCCGCCATTTTCGATAGATACAACGAAGGATATGGCGGAAGTTAAAAAAGCGATGAATCCCAAAGTCGCCGAGATAATAAAAGAGATGAGCCGACTAAAGTATGGAAGAGATATGAAGACGGTCGAGGTAGAGATCTCACGGCGCGCAAAACTTTAACTTCTAACGAGTCATATTCAAAATATTTATCATCAGGCCTGAACATTTCTAAGATTTTAATAAATTTCTTACAATAATATAAAATGAAGTTATGGAAGAGGTGATAAAAATTACTTGGTACGGTAGGTGCTGTTTTATAGCTGAATTAAACGGAGTAAGGGTACTTTTTGATCCTTACGATAGGTTTTGTAATGTAGATATGGGAATGGTAGATGCACAGGTTCTTCTTTCCAGTAGTTCTTGGCATGATCATGGGCATATTGGTGCAGCTCCAGGTGCCTGGATTTTTTCATATTCTGGGAATTATACTCATTTGGGTTTAAATATTAGCGGAATAGAAGTTCAGGAGGGAAGAGGATCACCTTCAGTAGTTTTTAATGTCCGCTTCAAAAGTGTTTCAATCACTAACTTTGCCGATATGGGAGTATATGCAGAGGGCAGTTTTAATAAAGAACAGAAAGAAGTTCTTGGAAGTACAAATATTGCCTTTATTAGGTCAGGTCATGAAAAAGTGTTAGATTTTTGTGATCCAAGAATTATTATTCCGGAACATTATTTTCCTGAGGATTTTATTCATAATCAAGTTCCTGAAGATTTAAGAGAAGACTTTTTACAACCGAATAAAAATGTTGATGAAATGATTAAATTGTTAGACTATCCAGTTGAGCTGATTGATGATTTTAGTTACGTGTTTAATATAGGAAATTTGAGTGATAATAAGTTTTTTAGGTTTATGAAACTTCATCCTCAAGTAAGATACTTATCGGAGCCAAAATTCGTGAAACATTGGTAGATCAGTAGAATTTATTAAAATTGTACGTGTATTACTTAGTATGATTTTGTGCTTGCCAGTTACTTCTAAATTGATGAAGCGCAATTGTTGACGTCTCTCCGTCCGTAATTCCAATGTCCCAGCTGTCTAATCCTTCTTTGAATATTACTTTACCCCCATCTTCAGGTGAGGGAATATCTATTTGCTCTCTTGATGATGGATCAACCCAGAACCATTTATTGTTTTTCTCATCATAAACTTTTGCATATTGATGACCAACAATGTCTTGATCGTTGCCCTTTAGCCATTTTGTGTCTAGTGTTTCGACATATTTTGCTGAAAGACCGCATGCCCTTGCTATGGTTACAAAGACAACTGCCGAGTCAGTGCATCCAGTAACAAAACCATCTTTAATAATTTCTTCGGCGGTTCTTTTCCGAAATATCTCTGGATCGAAACCTGTGTATTTTAGGTGGGACATTATCTCTAAAATTGCTTTGCTTTTTTCGATGACATTACCCTTGATCTTACCTGCAATGTTTTGAATTTCAGGGGTTATACAGCTTTGCTCTCCCGACTCTTTGAAATGTGCAACTTCGGAGTCCATATGTTAATAATTAGATATTCTATTGCACAAATTTTACCTTGGAAAACTGTGGATGCGCCAGGACTCGAACCTGGGACCCCCGACTTATAAGATCGGTGCTCTAACCGACTGAGCTACGCATCCTAGTAAACATTGTAATTATATCAAAGCGTGTGTGAATATGGAAAAGATTAAAGACAATGTTCTTGGGGAGACTGTTTGGTTTTGATAAGTGATTTCAGTATCTATTTTGCGGAGTGACTACTTGCTGATTATCTGGCCAATAACCTAACGTGTACATTTGGATTAATATAACGTCATGGTCAGTGATGAATGGACGTGTGCATTTTTCCCCAGTGATTTTACATTTTCCTTCAGGTGATACCTCATCGCATGATGCAATATCAACTTCTCCATAACCTTGAACATGTGTATGGATTACAGTGATCGATTGCGGTTTTGGAGTGAAGGTACAAATAGAGCCATCGATATAATCTCTGTTTAGATCTTTCTCTATCCTTGCCATGACGGAAGGTGTTTACAACTCTTCGAGGGTTTGCTTTTTGCCCGGGTCTTCAACTTCAGCTAGTTCAAGATATCGCTCTGTGGTTGAGAGTCTTTTATGACCGACCACTTGTGATAGTAGTACCAGGTCAACTCCCGCTTTTAAATTCTCGATGATAAAAGTTGTACGAAGATCGTTAACGGAGTAGTCGGGAACATCTGCTTTTGTCATATATCTGTCAATTGCTGCGCGGATATTTCTGACTGCTAGACGGTTTCCGTTCTTGCTGACAAAAACATATTCAGAATCGGTTTCCGGACGGACTTTGAGATATTCTTCCAGCGCTTCTTTTGCGGGTTGATTATAGGGAACTTCTCTTTCCGGCTGTGTTGCGTGTGGTTCAATAATAATTTTACCGTCTTTCACATTTTTAAGTTTCAGATTGGCGATCTCGGAAATTCTCATTCCAGTTTGGAGGATAAGCTCGATTATTGCAGAGATCCTTGCATCGTCTCTGACAACATCACGAAGCGCTCTATACTCAAGAGGAGAGAGGAATTTTGGAATGGAAGGAGTTATCTTCGGGTGAGATACAACTTCCGAGGGGTTAAAAGAAATTATCCCTACTTCCATCATCCACCTGAAAAAGGTTTTAACGGCATTTAACTTTCGTGAAACTGATTTTGGTGTGTATTTCTTGCTCAAAAGATCATCACGGAAACCTTCGATATCATCCGATTTCACCTGATCATGGGTAACCTTACTTTTTTCATGAAGGTACTCAACAAGCTGTTCCAAGTCAGCCCTATAGGCGAGTATCGTTGAGGGAGAACGGTCTTTATCTTTAAGATCTTGTAGCAGTTTAGGGAGAAGATCTTTGAGTGGTTCTTGTGCCATAGTACAATGTTTATTAGTAATCTTTGATTATTTGTTAAAATTAGGCAGAAATTTTGCCCATTTAGCCTCGATTACTATTTTCAGGCTATCGGATGTAATAATAACATAATATGATCTAAATGGTCAATATATTATAAGATTAGCAACTTATTAATATTTTGGCAAGCACTAACAATAACTAAGGCTATTTATGATTTCAAACTAGTTAAATATATAAAATACTATATCAAATGTTGCAAGAGAAACTGTACACATTTTTACACAAACTAGGGGATTACTCAAAGATATTACTAGTTTTAATGGTAATTTTCTTCAGTATATCTCTTTACCGTAATTATTCTAAAGTAAAAAGCTCCAGTGAGAGAATTGAAGCCGCGCGTGAAAGAGTTGAGCAGTTAAAGCGTGAAAACGATACTTTAAAACAGGATCTGAAGGAGAAAGAATCAGAAGAATTCATTGAAAAGGAGCTTAGAGACAAGCTTAATCTTGCTAAGGAAGGTGAGATAATCGTGGTGTTGCCCGATGAGGAGATATTGAGGAAACTAGCACCAGAGAGAGAAGATGAAGAGGAGTATTTGCCGGATCCCAATTGGAAGAAATGGCTGAAGATATTTATCTAATCTTTGTGTGTTGCGAGGTGAAAGAAAACGGAATCCATTATTTATCACACAAGGACTTTATGTATCTGCATGGTGTTTATCTTGTTTCAACTGATTCAAGGTCTTTTCGAAGGTGCTCCATTTCTTCTTCTGTGAGGGTTCCGGATACAATACTAGCTGTGTTGAAATCACCTTCTTCTGGTGGCATTCCGTGGGTTATGGAATCCAGAGCACAGTTATAACAAGGTCCCTCGGCGTGAGTGCTATGAAATGATGTGTTGCAGCCAGGGCATTCCCGCTCGTATATCTTTCTCTCTTCAACTTTTGATTCAGCTGGCTCAGGAACCGCTTCTGGTTCGGGTAATGGTTCAAAAATAGATTCTCCAGCCTGCTCTTCAAACGCTCTATAGGCTTCGCCATTAGCTCTTCTGTGAATGGACCAGACAGTGTCGTTTATTTCTCGTGTCTTCTCTCTTTGTTCTCCGGCGGACCAATTCAATATGCGGTTTTCCTGGTTCATAATTGTTGAACTTACTCTTCGTAAATCTTCAGCGGCTTCAGGTGTAACTGGTTCTACCCCCAGTGATTCATCGGGCCTTTTGGCTTGATTATAGATATACAGAGTTACCCAAGATTCTTGTGACAGTCGAGCACGCTCCATTTGCATCTCTGGAGTAACAGGTCTAGGTCTGTAATCTTCTGGCGGGATTTGATTTGCCCTTTTCCATTCAAATCTTTCCTTCCCTAATTGAAGCCAGTTGGTACCATTTTTTTCTTGCATGTATTCAGTCGTTCTTTGATCTTCTTCCTGTTTGGCTTGCGTTCTTGCTTGTATGAACGTTTCGTATCTTTGCCTGGTTAAGGGGTCCATTGCTTCAACGACCTGTTCGACCCCAGTGTGATATGCGGTGGCAACTCTTTGTAACTCAGCAATTGTTTCGGTACTCGCTGGCTCAAAATTTAAAACATCTGCAGGTCTGGAAGCAATTTCAATTGTCTGGTCAAACCATTCTGCCACTTCCTGAAGCCTAAATGCGTGACGCATGTCTTCAACGGATGGGGATTCTAATTCTGGACTAGCTGGTTGTTCTGGTGGTTGTGATAAAGGTTCCGTCATAAATGCTCCTAATTTTTAGTATATCACTCTGATACCTAATTTGTTGCGGGGCTGAGAGTTGAACTCAGTCTGGAAGATTATGAGCCTTCCGTGCAGCCGTACACTACCCCGCACGTTGCTTTTGCCATTATAACAGATGTTGAGCTAGCTATAAAGCTGAGGTAAAATACGTTAACGCCAGCTTAGCATAAGTTGGATAAACAAGTTTGTGTGCTATGCGTAAAGAGCATGGGACTTAGTTTGTATCAGATTAAGTCAGGGTAGCTCAGTTGGCCAGAGCATCGGATTCATAAACCGGAGGTCGAGAGTTCGAATCTCTCCCCTGACACAAAAGTTTTTATAAAAACCAATACCCAAGGTCGGAGGTTCGATCCCTCCCGCTGGCACTTTTTGACTCTTGAGGTACGATCACACAATTAAGGTAACACTTTTGTACTCTTCAAATGATTGTAATCTCTTTAGCGGTGTTTTACCATCCATGCCCATGC
>JAFGPD010000008.1 GCA_016926185.1 Candidatus Woesebacteria bacterium
ATGTCTCCTGTTCAAGCGTGTTTCAAAGATGCAAAGCTTGATCCTCATGATATTGATGAGGTGATCATGGTTGGAGGAATGACAAGAATGCCCAAGATAATTGAGAAAGTTAAGGATTATTTTGACAAAGATCCCAATCAATCGGTAAATCCTGATGAGGTGGTTGGAGTAGGAGCGGCTATTCAGGGAGGAGTTTTGGCGGGGGATGTAAAAGATGTGGTTTTGCTGGATGTGACACCTTTGACACTTTCAATAGAAACACTTGGCGGTGTGTCAACGCCGATGATCGAGAGAAATACCACTATCCCGACAACAAAGAAAAATGTTTTTTCAACAGCTGCTGACAATCAAACCCAAGTTGAAGTTCATGTTTTGCAGGGAGAGCGACCGATGGCCTCTGACAATAAGTCTCTTGGAAGATTTATTCTCGATGGGATCCCGCCTTCACCACGCGGTGTTCCTCAAATTGAGGTTAGTTTTGATATTGATAGTAGCGGAATTTTAAAAGTTACTGCTGAGGATAAAGCGTCCGGTAAAAAGCAAGACATTACGATAACTGGTGCAATTGGTCTTTCTGATACCGAGGTTGAGCGAATGAAAGAAGAGGCAGAGAAACACAAAGCCGAAGATAAAAAGAAAGCCGAAAAAATCGAAGCAAAAAACAAGGCTGACGGATTGGTTGCTGCAGCAGAAAAAGCACTAAAAGATGCAGGAGATAAAATAGACAAATCCATAAAAGAAGGAGTTGAGAAAAAGATAGACGCAGTAAAGGAACTTGTTAAAGAAGATGAACCGGACAAGGAAAAACTAGAAAAGGCAACTAATGAACTAAATGATGAGCTGCAAAAAGTAGGTCAGGCAATGTATGCAAAGCAGCAAGCTGCTGAAAGTCAAAAATCAAAAGACAAAGATCAAAAAGAAGATAAGAAAGAGAGTGAAGAGGAAGATAAAAAATCTTCAGGCAAGGACGAAGCGGAAGAAGGAGAAGTAGTAGAAGAGTAGCTTATATGGATAAAGAATGGACTCCTAAGATAAATTGTATAGCTTATTCAGCAGTGGAAGAAGCGTCGGGAACATATACTCAAGAAGATCGTGATAATTTTATCCTAAGAGGAATCCCGATGCCCCAGTTTCCAACTGTCAATGAAGTTTGGGCATCATGTTGTCACCCTGATAGAGAAGGTTATCAAGAGCCTAATGGACAGCTGGGATGTGTTATGGTTGATTTTGATACGGGGGAATTAATTGAGGGGGCGAATTGTGTATATCAAACCTTACACGATAGTGAAGAGGCTATGGAATTAGGAAGAAGGATTGACCTTGCTTTCCAAAGACACGAACCGAGTCCTAACAACTTCTAGTACTCATCAACGATTTTTATTTTGTCGATATATTGAAGAGTAGGACTTTCGAATTCTTCTAGAACTTCATCAACTGTTGCGAAAACGTTTTTGAGTTTCCGGTACTCACTTTCCGTCATCCAGATATTTTCTCCCTCCTCAACTTTTTTCTTTAACTTACCCTTAAGACTATTCACCTTATAAACCCAGAAATATTTATCTTCCAGAAATCTTCCGTCTTTGTGGATGTGATGATAGTGAATGATTGCCTTTAGAGTAAATCTTCCAGTTAGTCCTGTCTCTTCTTTCATTTCCCGTTTTGCTGCCTGCAGAGGAGTTTCGCCCCAGCGGATCTTCCCGCTTTGCGATCCACACCAACCGTAGAAAGGTTCCTTTAGTCTTTTATGTACCAAGTGTTGAAGCTCACCGTTTCTTTTTCGAACAGGATGAAGTGCAACAGCCACTTTTGCTTGTCTTTCTAACTTAAGCTTGTCCGTATCCATTCTATTGGCAAACTCTTTGCCTTTTGTCGTGAGTGAATACTTTCCGTCTTTCTTTTCTATCAAACTATATTTGAGCAGTTGTCTTAGGTGAAATGAAAAAAGATCATTTTCGATATTCACCTTCTTAAGATCGCGAAATCTTGCGTTCGGTTTGAACAGAAGTTCCCGTAGGATCGAAATTTGGTACTCATGAATTTCTATTTCCATTTGAGGCAATTATTAACCAGAAAGTGCTGCGTGTCTAGTGAAGCCGGCTTAACTGATTTTTTTAACTTTTATTTCCAAATGAAGAATCGCCAACAGCGAAAGGAATGTCCTCCCAATCTTTCACCTTTCTTATTTTCAGGTTTTTGTTCCAAACGGAATCCAGGATTTTTGTGTCAACTTTTAAATTTTTGGCTAATCCCTTTAGCGCTAAAAGATCTTTAGGAAAGCACTTTCCACCAAAACCTCTCATGGTGGTAATGTCAAGGTGTGAATCGTATATTCTTTTATCAGCAACAACCATTTCCTTGACCTCTTCATATTTAATATTTAAGGCTTTGCAGATGTCATACATTTCGTTGGCAAAGATCACCTTTGTTGCCAAAAAACAATTAGCCATATATTTGACCATTTCGGCACTTGTTGGGTCGGTTTGGAAAATGGGGGTGTTGGGAATGATTGATTGATATATTGAAGAGACCCTTCTGAAAACCAAGGAACTATCAGCTCCGATTATTACTCTGTCTGCGTTGACAAAATCCTGCAAGAAAGATCTCTCTGTGGTGAATTCCGGGTTAAAACAAAAAAGTGTTTTTGGATACTTTTTGATAAAACCCTCGGTTGTTCCGGGAATAACTGTAGACTTGATAATGATTATCTTATCCGTTCCGTTTGTATATTTAGCGATCTTTTTGATGTTGTGGTTGATAATAGAAAGATCAATTCCTGATTCGTCTTTTTTGACCGGGGTGGGTAGACAAATAAAAATATAGTCTGAATTTTCAACAGTTTCTTTTAAAGTTTCTGACTCTTTGTACTTGTCATAAATATGAATTTCTGAATTGGAAAATCCATACTCAACCGCTTGTCCAACTATCCCATATCCAATAACACCTATTCTCAACCTTCTTTGGACTATATGATTTGCTCCCGGCCTTTGTGATACTGGAATGATGTTTCGTACAGAACCTTCAGTTTTATGGAGATATTCTTTCTTGATTAAGCTTTCAATATATTGATGCGCTGTTGTTGTGCTTATTTTAAAGTTTTTTGCTATCTCTTTTAAAGTGGGAGCATACCCTTTCTTGTCATAAAAATTACTTATGAATCCAAAAATCTGCCTTTGTTTAGGTGTTAGACTTACTGACATAATACTTATGTAATACTAACATAATACTTATGTATTCTAGAAGTTGTCAACTGTCAGATTGTTAGCACTCTCTTCATTTGACTGCTTAACAAACTTCAATTAAATTGTTACAATTAGAAATTGTATCGATCTAGGTCCTAACCATTAATTACTAGATACTATTACTATGGCAGCAAAATCAGATTATTACGACATATTAGGTGTCAGCAAAGATGCCTCACAAGAGGAAATTAAAAAAGCTTATCGAAAGCAAGCTGTTGAATGGCATCCTGACAAACATAAAGACAACAAAGAGGCGGCAGAAAAACGATTCAAGGAGATAAACGAAGCATACCAAGTTTTGTCTGACGAGGAAAAACGCCAAGCTTACGATCAATTCGGCCATGCTGCCTTTTCTCCTGGAGGAGGAGCTCCGGGGGGTGGATTTGGCGGATTTGGTCAGGGGGGACAAAGTCCTTTTGGCGGGCAATGGAGAGTTTATACTTCAGGCGGAAACGGAGGCAGTCCTTTTTCCGGATATGATTTTAGCGACCCTTTTGATATTTTTGAACAATTTTTTGGTGGTTCCTCGCCTTTTGGTCGCCGTGCTCAAAGAATTCCCCGTTACAGTATAACAATAGATTTTATGGAGGCTATTAAGGGCACTGAGAAAGAGATTGACATTGGAGGTAAGAAAAGAAAGATAAAAATACCGGCTGGGGTTGACGAAGGCAGTCGGATAAAATTTGATGATTTCATACTCACCTTTAATATTCGACCCCATGAAATTTTTGAAAGAGACGGTTATGACATTTTTGTTCGGATGACTATACCGTTTTCATTGGCAGCTCTTGGTGGGCAGCTTGAGATACCGACGATTGACGGGGATACAAAAATAAAGATAAAAAAGGGTACTCAGTCGGGCACAATGATAAGGCTTCGTGGAAAAGGTGTTCCCCATGTTCGTGGTGGAGGAAGAGGGGATGAATATGTGCGAATAAATATTAATGTTCCAAAGAGTATAAATAGAGAACAGAAAAAGCTTATACACGAGTTGGAGGATATAGGTCTATGATTGACTCTATTGGGTTGTGGTAGTAAAATACTAAGCGTAAAACCAAGTGTAGATTAGCTTTGGTGGGTCAAGTACCCGCCATTTTTTTTAAGATAAGATAAAACAGGTGAAAGGGTAAAGAAGCAAAAATCACTTTAAAAAAATCATGGCAGCAACACCAAGAACAGAATTTGCGCAAGCAATCAGAGCAATAGCTTCCGAAAGAGGTTTAGATCCTGATGTGATACTCGATACAATAAAGCAGGCAATAGTAGCTGCATACAAAAAGGATGCAAAAGAGGAAGGTGTTGAGCTCGAGGAACTATTCTATGATGTAGAACTCGATTCAGTAACTGGAGAGGCAAGGATATTTTCATGGGCTGAGGGTGAAGAAGATAAAAAAAAGGACGTAACCCCTCCTGGTTTTGGAAGAATTGCTGCACAGACCGCAAAACAGGTTATTCATCAAAAGATAAGAGAAGCTGAAAAAGGTGCCATTATGGGTGAGTATGAAGAGCGTGTTGGAGGGCTGATCTCAGGAATGATCCTTAGATTTGATGGTCCTGATGTTCGGGTTGATCTTGGGAGGACCGAAGGGATCATGCCAGCAGATGAGCGTGTTCCTAACGAAAGATTGAATCCGAATCAGAGAATGTCCTTTCTTTTAAAAGAAATCCAGGAAACACTAAGAGGAAAACGCCTAGTTCTTTCTCGCTCTGACGCTTTGTTTGTCCAAAAGCTTTTCGAGCGGGAAGTTCCTGAGATGAGCTCAGGATCGGTTGAAGTAAAAGCAATAGCCAGAGAAGCCGGAGTAAGAACAAAAATGGCAGTTTTTTCTAATCAATCAGGAGTTGATCCTGTGGGTTCATGTGTTGGACAAAAGGGTGTTAGGGTACAAGCTGTGACTAACGAGCTGGGTGGGGAGAGGGTTGATATAATTCCCTGGAATGAGGACACTGCAGAGTTTATAAAAGGTGCTCTTGCGCCTGCGGAAGGATTGAGTGTAAAGCTTGATAAGAAAACTGAAACAGCGGAGGTAACTGCTCCTGAAGACCAACTATCGCTTGCTATTGGAAAGGATGGTCAAAATGCAAGGTTGGCAGCCAAACTTACAGGTTGGAGAATAGAAGTAAAGTCTGCTGACGGGGAAGTTGCAGATCCTGAAAAAGTTGTTACCGCTGAGGAGGAAACCGAGGAAGAGGAGTCCACGGAAAAAGAAGTTAAAGAAAAAAAGATTGAGAAAACTGAGGTGAATATAGCTGATGAGAAAATAGAAGAAAACACCGAAGAGGATGTTCAGCAAGGTGAGAACAGTGAGAATTCAGAAGAAACAAAAGACAGTGTAGAAGATGAGTCTAGCGGCGAAGGTGACAGCAAAAGCTAACATGTTGGAAATTTTAAGTTCAACTTATTATGACAAAAAGCAAACAGGAAAAAATGGATCCCAAATTGGAACAAAGGCCTCCTATTGTTGCCGTTTTGGGACACGTTGACCACGGTAAAACAACACTTCTGGACAAGATCAGAAATTCAAGAGTTCAGGAAAGAGAATATGGTGGAATAACCCAAGGTATTGGTGCTAGTCAGGTTGAAACTAAGGATGGGAAAAAGATCACCTTTATAGATACTCCGGGACACTCAGCTTTTGCAAAAATGAGATCTCGTGGTGCAAACGCAGCAGACCTCGCGCTTTTGATTATCGCCGGAAACGACAGCGTAAAACCTCAGACTAAGGAAGCACTCCGTTTCATCAAAGGATCTGAAGTACCATATCTTGTTGTAGTGACCAAAATGGATCTTCCTTCTTCTTCAATTGACAAGGTTAAGGAGGATCTTAAAAGTCTACCGGTTAAGATCGAAGGTGAAGGTGGAGATGTTCCTCTGGTTGCAGTTTCCGCAAAGGAAAATAAAGGGATTGACGAGCTTTTGGAGATGATAGTGCTGATGGCTGAGATAAGGGGTTTGAACGCAAGTAGGCAAAACGATCTTGATGGAGTGGTGATCGAGACCAATAAAGACAAACGTGGGCTTTTGGTCTCTGCTGTCATAAGAGATGGAAGTTTGCACGTATCTAATGAAGTTACTGCAGACGGAATTGACACAAAGATAAGAGGCCTTTTTGATCACAACAACAAACCCATCAATGAGGCTTTACCTGGAGATCCTGTTCTAATTTTGGGTTTTTCTGAATTGCCTTCTGTAGGATCAAGTTTGGTTGAGAAAGGGAAGGGGTCAGCAGGTAAAAGCAAAGCCGAAGGAAAAAAGACTCAGATTGATGTTGATCAGGATAAAATACCAATTGTTGTAAAAGCAGAAAGTCAAGGATCGCTTGAAGCTGTTTTGGAAAATATTCCTAGCAAGTTCTCTGTTATTCATTCAGGTGTTGGGGATGTTAATGATTCTGATATTTTTATTGCAAAAAACGCCAATCCTGCAAGAATATTTGTTTTTAAGGCAAAGATACCAAAAAATGTTTCAAATCTAGCTGATACAGAAAATGTGCAAGTTGAGACTTTTGAAATAATCTATAAGTTGCTTGACAGACTTGCCGATATAGAAAAGGAAGGGGAAGAAAAACTATCCGCGGAGGCAAGGATATTGGCAAAATTCCCTTTCAATAAAAAGATTGTAGCAGGCAGTAAGATCTCAAAGGGTGAGATACGGATGGGAGATAAGCTCAAGCTTTTCGAGGCAGATAAGCTTTTGGGAGAAGTTAGGGTGACTTCAATGCGTAAACTCAAGGATAAAATATCTATTGCCAGAGAGGGTGAGGAGGTTGGAATAATTTTTTCGCCTCAGCTTGATTTTAATGAGGGTTGTGTGTTAAAATCTATCCGATAGTACGTACATATAAGGCTGTCATATTTGCATGTAATATCTCATAAGAATTTTTAATATATGCAGAATTCTTTTCAATCATTAATTGAAGCAGCAGGTTCTATACTAGTCCTGCTTCCGAAAAACCCAACGCTTGATCAAGTGGCTTCGGGGCTTTCGCTATATCTTTCACTAAGCGAAAAAAAGAGTGTGAATGTTACCTGTCCTACTCCAATGACGGTTGATCTTAACAAGCTTGTCGGGGTCAATAAGATATCTGAAGATCTTGGGAACAAAAATCTTCTTATCAGTTTCACCAATTATCAGGCTAATGACATAGAAAGGGTTAGCTACGATATTGAAGATAAGGAGTTTATGCTTAGTGTCATCCCGAAAGCCGGTTTGTCTGCTCCTAGTAAAGACCAGATCAACATAACTTATTCTGGTATTTCAAGTGATCTTGTTATTTTAGTTGGAGGAGTGAATGAAGATCATTTTCCTGCACTGTCTGAGCAGGGTCTTAAGGATGCCAAAAAGGTCCATATCGGAATAAGACAGCTTACCTTTGCCGGTCAGTACCAGATGCTTTCTTTTGTACAGCCTTTTTCTTCAATCGCCGAAGTGGTTGCAAATTTGCTTATTCAGGCGAAGTTCAAGATTGATGCTGATGTTTCGACCAATCTTATTGCAGGTATTGAACAAGGGAGTGGGCATTTTACAACACAAGGTGTAGCTGCAGAGACTTTCCAGCTTATTTATGAGCTTATGCGAACGGGTGGAAAAAGGGTTATAGAGGACCAGAGTGGCAGTCAAAATTACCCTCCTGGGTCAATTCCAGGACAAATTCCGCAATCACAGACGCAGCAATCAAGTGAACAAAAGAACTCTTTGCAACAGCAAACAGGGAGTATTTCCAACTCTGGAGTTGTACAGCAGGTCTCCGGAAGCGCTTCAGGTCAAAAATCCGAAGAAGCAGTAAAGAACGGTTCCGAAAGTTCCAGTGATAATGATCAAAATCCTCCAAAAGACTGGCTTGAGCCAAAAATATACAAAGGCTCTTCAGTTGATAAAGGTTGACGATATTTTGGGATCATATTTGAATTCCGGAAGATTTTTTGGTATTATCCATTTGGTGCTTTACTAAGTATCCTAGATTTGCCACCTTGGTACCTGGTTTAGGCATGACAGAAAGAAAAAATGGCATTATCAAAGCAAGATAAGAGTAAGATAATAAAAGAATTTGCTCGCGAAAAAGGTGATACTGGCTCTCCAGAAGTACAGATTGCACTGCTTTCTGCACAAATTGACAGATTGGCGCAGCATTTGAAAGAACACAAAAAAGACGTTCATTCTCGGCGTGGTCTCTTGTCGATGGTCGCTAAAAGAAGCAGGCTTTTAAGGTATCTGAAGGCAAGAGATGAGAAAAGACATGGAGATCTCACTAAGAAATTGGAAATTGGCAGTTAGAAATTAGGTTAATAAATTCTCGGTCTTCACTTTGATCGATTGAATTAGCAGTTAAAAATAAATTAGTTTATTAATGATAAAAAAAGAAAATAAAAAAATTGAGGTATCTTCCCTTGTTGGTGATGAAAAGCTTACCTTATCAACAGGTCATGTTGCTGGACAAGCGAATGGAGCAGTGATTGCTCAATACGGAGAAACTGTCGTTCTAGCTACAGTTGTTGCTCAGCCTTTACAAAAAGAGATGGATTACTTTCCACTGCAGGTAGAATATCAGGAAAAATTATATGCCGGAGGAAGGATCAAGGGTAGCCGATGGGTCAAAAGGGAGGGAAAACCCTCGGATGAGGAGATCCTTACTGCAAGGCTTATTGACAGGTCTATTAGGCCGCTTTTTTCTGAAGGTTATAACATGGACGTTCAGGTTATCCTAACGGTATTATCGGTTGATCTTGTTAATTCTCCCTCCATGGTTGCAGCCGTTGCGACTTCTGCTGCAATTTCCATTTCCGATATTCCTTGGGAAGGTCCTATTGGTGTAACAAGAGTTGGGATGATCGATGGTAAGTATGTGGCAAATCCTAAAGAGGATCAGATGAATGAGTCAAAATTAGATCTTACTGTAAGTACTACTGATAAAGCAGTTGTAATGATAGAAGCAGGGGCCAGCGAAATACCCGAAAAGGAGCTTTTGGAAGGAATTAAATTTGCACAGAAAGAAAATAAGGAAGTGATAAAGCTTATTAATAAGCTGCAAAAAGAGGTTGGAAAAGAAAAGATCAAGGTAGAAGAGGTTAAACTTGATGCAAAGCTTAAATCAAAGATAAAAAAGAGTGCCGGCAAAAAAATTGAGGAGATTGCAAGAGGAATGGCTGATAAAACTTATGGATATGGTGATTATGATGATCTGAAAAATGCATTAATAGAGGAGTTTGAAGACGATGATTCGAAGGAGGTCTCACAGATACTCGAGAAACTTTTCAAAGCTTTCATTAGAGAATTGGTCTTGTCAGGAAAGAGACTTGACGGAAGAAAGCATGATGAAATAAGGACACTTTCTGCAGAGGTAGGAGTGCTTCCCAGGACCCACGGTTCGGCAATATTTAATCGTGGTAATACCCAGGCGTTGACAATTGCAACACTTGGAGCAACTTCTCTTGAACAGACAATTGAAACCGCAGAAGGAGAGGAAACCAAAAGATATATCCACCATTATTCGATGCCGCCTTTTTCTACTGGAGAAACTGGGAGGGTCGGTTCACCTGGCAGAAGAGAAATTGGTCACGGAGCACTTGCTGAAAAGGCGCTTTATCCCGTAATTCCTTCCGAGAAAGATTTCCCTTACACAGTAAGAGTAGTAACAGAGATCCTTTCTTCAAATGGCTCAACGAGTATGGCTTCCACATGCGGTTCAACACTGTCTCTTATGGATGCGGGTGTTCCAATATTGGCGCCGGTTGCAGGAATAGCCATGGGTCTGATAATTGAGGATGAAAAAAATTTCAAGGTCCTTACTGATATTTCCGGTGTTGAAGATGGCGGCGGAGATATGGATTTCAAGGTGACAGGAACTAAGGATGGGGTTACCGCGATACAGTTGGATGTAAAAACAACAAAACTTACACCAAAGATATTAGAAAAAGCTTTGGAGCAATCTAAAAAGGCAAGACTTCAGATCCTTGAGGTCATGGAAAAGGCAATATCTAAACCAAACAAGTTGTCTGAATATGCTCCAAAAATTAAAGTTATCAAAATCCCTGAAGATAAGATCGGCGAACTTATTGGACCCGGTGGTAAAAATATAAAAGGGATTGTCGGAAGAACAGGTGCACAAGTTGATGTAAATGATGATGGTGAGGTTACGATATCTTCCGAGAACAATGAGTCTTTGGAAGAAGCAATCAAAATTGTTGAAGGTATAGCAAAAGATCCGGAGTCGGGAGAGATTTATGAAGGAACTGTCAAAAAAGTTCAGCCCTACGGGGCATTTGTTGAGATATTGCCCGGAAAAGAAGGGCTTGTTTATATTTCTGATATGAGTGAAGAGTTCGTAAAAGATCCCAATGATCTTGTCAGCGAAGGAGATAGTGTCAAGGTTCGTGTAAAAGAAATTGATAAGCTTGGGAGGATCAACCTTTCTATGGTGATGGATCCTAGTTATGACCAAAGAAGAAAAGCAGGCGGCGGTAAAAAAGATGAAGGTGGAGGTAGAAGACCGAGGTCGAGAGGGAAAAGCTATCACGATAATAGCAGGACAAGAAATCACCGAAATGACAGAAAGAGCGGAAGCGGACCTCATTTTCCTGCAAGCAGGCTTATCAGACAAGATAAATAAACGATCTATCTTTACACTTCTTAAAATATTTTTATTCAGTTATGGATTTTGGCTCAAAAATATACTGGTTTTTTTGCGAAAATAACCTTATCAAATTGTATAAGACAAAAGTGAGGGAAATTAGTAGAATATAGTTATAAATTTAACAGATAATAAATTATGGCACAGACCGGGATACAGCTTGATAAATTAAAAGAAAGGATTCAGACAACACAGGTTCCTGCGGAGCTTAAATCAAAAATAATCACAAGACTTGAACAGCTTGGGCAGCTTCGTGAGTCTCCTACTTTCCTTCCCGAGTTTGATAGACTGAACAAGTACATTGACTGGGTTGTTTCTGTCCCGTGGGGGAAAAGGACAGAAGATGTGTTGGATCTAAACGGGGCGAAAAAGGTGCTAGATCAAAACCATTACGATCTTGATGAGATAAAAGAGAGGATATTGGAGTATATGTCTGTTATGAAAATAAAACAGCAAAAGGGTCAGGAAGAGGAGTTTATGAGGGCACCGATAATGTGTTTTGTTGGGCTTGTTGGTACAGGAAAAACGACCATTGCAAGTTCAATTGCAGAAGCAATGGGGAGAAAGTTTGCCCGTATCCCCTTCGGAGGAATGGGGGACCCATTAGATCTCAGAGGTCAGTCAAGGATGCACTATGAGTCAGAGCCGGGAGATGTAATTAAGGCACTTACACAGGTCCAGAGTATGAACCCAGTAATTCTTCTTGATGAGATAGACAGAGTTACCGAGCAAGGAAGATCTTCTATCATGGGAGTATTGGTTGAGCTCTTGGATCCGGAACAAAACAGCCGTTTTACCGATCACTATATTGATTATCCCGTAAATCTTTCAGAAGTGATGTTTATTGCAACTGCCAATAATACTCACCATATTTCAACAGCGGTGTTAGACAGATTGGAGCCGATAAGAATGCCGGCATATTCGGATAGTGAAAAAATCGCTATTGGAAAACAATACATGCTTCCAAAGGTTTTGGAAAAAGCAGGAGTATCTGCTGAAAATATTGAAATTAAAGACGAGGCTTGGGCAAAGGTCGTAAGACCTTTAGGATATGATGCTGGAATGAGAACGCTGGAGAGGACAATTAATTCAATTGTCAGAAAGGCGGCAAGGGTCATTGTAGAAAAAGGACCTGACCAGAAGTTTGTGATAGATGAGAATAATGTCAAGGATTATATTGTAAATGGATAAGAGTCAAAAAAAAGAAGAGCTGATCAAGCTTAAAAAAAAGATGGAAAAAGATGACCTTCCTTTAAAGGAGGGTGCGACTAATCTGGTCTTTGGCAGCGGAAATCCTGATGCCAAAGTGATGTTTATTGGTGAAGGCCCCGGATATTGGGAGGATCAAAAGGGTAAACCGTTTGTAGGCAATGCGGGAGCTTTCTTAAATCAACTACTGAGAGATATCAGTATGGAAAGAGAAAAGGTATTTATAACAAATGTTTTGCATTACAGGCCTCCTAACAATAGGGATCCGGAACCTGAGGAAATGGAAGCTTTCAGGCCATATCTTGATAAGATGATCGAAATAATCAGCCCCAAAGTGGTTGTCACGCTGGGCAGATTTTCAATGGCAAAATTCGTGCCGGGTGTTATGATAAGCAATGTTCATGGCAAACCAAGGGCAGTTCAATGGAAAGGCAAAAAGATAATTATTGTTCCGATGTATCATCCGGCAGCGGGCTTAAGAAACGGAGAGATAAAAAGGAGAACCATAGAAGATTTTAAGATAATACCTGAGATCCTTGCAGATCCTGAAGCTTTTTCCAAGTCCGAAAAGGATGCAAAGGAAAAGCTTAAAGAAGCAGACAAAGGCATTTGTCAGATGCAGCTAATTTGATATATGGAAGAACAAAATAATAAACTAAAATTCATTGCTTTGTCAGGAACGGTCAGTGTGACCGAGAACCTTTACATTTATGAGCATGGTGATGAGATGGTCATCCTCGACTGCGGTGTGGGATTTCCTGATATTGAGATGTATGGCGTTGATCTTGTTATCCCTGATTTCACCTACATCCTTAAAAACCAGCACAAGCTCAAAGGCATAGTTATTTCTCAGGGGCATGAGGATCATATTGGTGCGGTTCCATTCCTGCTTAACGAACTTAAAAACCCAGGTAAAATTGAGATTTGGGTTGCGCCCTTGGTCAATGAGTTTTTGCAGGATAAATTTGAAGAATTTGAAATTAAGGGTGTTAAAGTGAATATATTTAACCCTGACACTGATATCTTCAGTGTGGGTAAATTCACTTTCAATCCTTTCAGGGTCACTCACTCCGTTCCTGACAGCTGCGGTTTTGCCATTGACACTCCGCAAGGAAGGGTTTTCCATGTTCCGGAGCACAAAATGGACCAGAATCCTGTTGACAACATGCCTTTTGACAGATCCAAAGCAGAAAGGCTCGCCAGCGAAAAAGAAGTTTTGTTTCTGGCATCCGATTGTATTGGCGCCAACAAAGATGGTTTTACAGAAAATGAAAGGCCAATTGAACAAAATATCGAGAAAGTGGCACGAAATGCAAAAAAAGCGATCTACTTTACCGCAATATCCTCAAATATCGGCAGATTCCAACAGGCTATAAATGTTGCCGAAAGATTGGGTAAAAAAGTGTGTTTTGTCGGACGCTCAGTTCAAAGGAAGTGTGAACTGGCCAACAAGTTGGGATATTTAAAATATAAAAGGGATACAGTTGTAAACTTGCGTGAAGCTCAAAAGAAAAATCTCCAAGACATAATGTATCTAATTGCTGGTTGTTACGGTCAGGTCGGAAGCTCGCTTTTTAGGATTGCCACGGGTGATCATAACAGACTTACAATAGATGAGGGAGATATGGTTATTTTTTCTGCAGATCCTGCACCTCCTTATACCAAAGAAAGTGAAGATTTTGTTATCGATAATCTAATAGATATGGGAGTTGATGTACATTATTACGATCTCGACGAAGGGCTTTATGTATCCGGTCATGGCAAAAAGGGAGACATAACAGAGCTTTTCAAGATAACAAAACCAAAGTACTTTTTGCCTATCGGGGGAACTGTCAGGTTTATGCATGCTTATAAAAAGCTGGTCTCCGAGTGCTGCGGAAATGAGGATCAGGTATTTATGTTAAAGCCGGGAGATGTGCTTGAGTTTTTTGATGGAAAAGTGAATAGAGGTAAATCGATCCCTGTCAAAGAAGTTTTGGTGGATGGTCATGGTATAGGAGATGTTGGCAAGATTGTTTTGTCTGACAGAAAAACCCTTAGCGAACATGGTGTTGTCATAGTGATAGTAAAAATTGATGTAAAAAGCGGAAAGATTAGAAAAGATCCTGAGATTGTCAGCAGAGGATTTGTTTTTGAAAGAGAAGAAAAGCAGTTTCTGATGACTTCTGCAAAGTCACTTAAAAATTATTTGAATAAAAAGGGTAAGGTAGATAGAAGATCGGCAAAGTTTTTGACGGTTGATTTTCTCAACGAGCATTTCTTCAAAGAAACTGCCAGAAGACCGATGGTCATTCCGGTTATCTTCCAGGAATAAAAACAATAAATTGTTTTAAATAACTTCTAGTGTTACATCTTGAACTGAACTCGTAAACGGTTCCTGCAATTGGTTATAATATTATTGTATGGAAGTATCTGCCGAAGTATCACAAGCAGCGCAAAGTCCGGAGATATCTCCTGAACTTTCCAGAAAGCAAAAAATAGAACAAAAAAGCCTGGAAATTCTCCAAGCGGTAAAGGCAGAATATAAAGCGAAAAGCAACGGAGAAAACGGGAATGAGGGAACACGAATTGGTCAAGATATTCATAAGTTTACAACTGAGAAGGGTCCGGAGGCTGTAGATGTAGAAGAAGCGACACAGAAGGAGGACACAATAGTATATACAGTTTTAAGAAATGCTATTGAAAACCACTCCAGTGGTTTGGGAAAGGTGTCAGAACTTCATGAGGACTTAATGGCTAAAGTTGGAGGTTTGGAAGAAGCTGGAGAACTTAGCAAGGTATATGATGGTCTAAAAAAGCTTTACCGAGAAGCCGGTTTGGAGAAATACGAACTATCATTAAAGATCGAAGAAGGTACTCCAAGAGACGCAGAACTTGAACTTGCCAGGAAGGAAATAAGGTCTGGTATTGAAGGTTTTCCTGAAAAGTATGCTGACCATCGTTTTGGAGAATTTGCATTTGAACGTGCAGAGATGATTGCAGACAGGGAAGAGTTAACCGAAGAAGTAGGCAAAGAACATATATTGATTCCCAGAGTTAGTAAGATGGCCCACCGGATTGGAACAAGGGAAACAGACCTTCACTTCAAGATTTTAGGATTGATTGAGGGAGACATTTCTAGTAGGAGGCAATACCAAGAAGCGTATTACAGAAGAATTGCATATAAACAAGAAGATGAACAACATATTAATTTCGGAGAGGTTGAGGAAAACGAGAAAAAAGAGAGAAAAAGTAGAGTCAGGTCAGAATTCCAAGAACTTTTGGAAGACGGTCAAGAAAGTGAGCATATATCCAGGATTGCTCAGCATGATCTTAAAAAAGAACAATTAGAAGCTGATTTGGCAAAAGCTATCAAAGCCGGTGATCCGCAGGTAATTAGTAGATTGGTTCATGAGAGACGGATGAACCAATATAACAGAGAAACAAGGGTGAGAATGTTGAAAGCAGATGCTGCAGCTCAAAAAGTACTGGATCTTTCTGAAAAGACAAAGGTAGCGAAGAAACAATTGGCTGAAAAGATACTGGATGATGGATTTAGGGGTTCAGGTGAGGAGGCAAAGACGGCTTTAGGAGCTATTGCTGAAGAAGCATCTGCAAGACTATCTTCTGTCGGTGCAAAAGTTGGAGAATTAAATATCGGCGGTGTTATACAAGAAAGATTAGACAGAACCAAAGAAGAAATTGCAGAGAGACTCAATAGATTGGATGAAGTTTATGGCGGAGTTGCCAGAGGAGTTGCAGAGACATTTAAGAGGAAGATAGGAGAACAGTCTGATATTTTCAAGCGGGCAGTTAGTGAGTTAGGAGAGGGTTTTAGAGCTACACGTCAAAAGGTAACAGAAAGATATCACGAGATCAGAAATGAAGTGGAAGTTGGGCTATATGGGAATCTTGGGGATCTTGTGAACTTTGGTAAGGTTGCTGAGATGAGGAAAAATTTTCAAAAAGAATTTGAAATTAGTATTGCCACCCTTATTGGAGGAAAGGAAGTTGAGCAAAAAGCAAGGCAAAAACTTATTGATGCGGAAAAGGAAATGAACGCTGCAATAGCAGGTGTCAATAAATGGATGGATGAAAGTGAAAATCCCCACTTGAAAAAATGGCTCCAAAGACAAGATGAAAAAGTGTTGAGAGAAGTTGACATTACATACATAAAGTCTAAAGAAGAGGATAAAAAAGAGAATTCTGAAAGCAGCAACCCCTATTTAAAGGAATTTGAAAAAAAGAAACTTTCAAATCAAGTGAAATTTATTATTGAAGAATCGGAAGAGATGGCTAAAGAGAATGAAAAATCAAAAAGTCAAGGTAATAAGACTCCTTCCAGCGAGGAAATTGCTTCGGTTAAGGAAAAGGAAGGTGCGGATACATCCGAGAGTTCTATGGAGAGAGACTCTTCTTCTAGAGATGAGGATAGCACAGAGGCCGGGAGGTCTGGGCAGACAGAAAACCGTAGAGACAATCCTGTAACAATGACCGATATGTATGGATGGGAATTTAAAAAGAGCATGGATGATAGTAGAAGATATGGTGTTCATAACCTGAACGAGATGGAAGACGTTCCTTATCGGAAAAAGGAGATCAAAAAATTGATGAGGAAAGTCGGGGCTTCTGATGTGAGATTTGTTGAATGGATAGTAAAACCGGATTACAAAGACCGTTTTAATGAAAAAGGTGATGCCACTCATACTCTTGGAAAAGTTGAACATAGACTAGTTGTTAGTGTTCCCGGAGATGAGAGTAAAACAGAAAACCAAGTATATAAATATAACTACAAGGAAGAGGAATGGGAACTGGAATTTCCAGAAAAAGAGCAGGGCTCATGGAGTCAAAGAGAAGTGTACAGGCCCGGGATTGTCCAAGAATCTTTAGCAAAGTCTAGGGAAACTGAGGAAATAGTATCCGATTCAGAATTTAAACAAAAACCCGAATCACCGCTGCAACCGGACCAAGGACCTGCACAATCTGATTTGGGAAATGAGGAAGCAAAGAGAATAGAATTCATTAGACTCAAGTTAGAGGATCTGGAGACTGAAGAGGAGAAAAAAGCAAAACTAGTTGGGATAAATAAAACATTTGGAATGGAAAACTTCATTAGTAGGGTTAGGGAAAAACTTCATAGAGAGGGAGGTAGAGATTGGAGGACAAGTAGTAATTGGGAAGAAAAATGGTTAAGTGGAGATGAAGTGAGAGATATTGCTAATGAATATAAAATCCCCATGGCCTATATGATTAGAGGCGGACATGCTTTTGTACTTACTACTCCTCCCGAAAAACAAGAAGACGGTTCGTATTTAACTACTTACTATGACCCAATGAAGGACGGTGAACAGACACGTGAGGTAAGACCTTCTTGGGATAATGTTGAAGACATGATTTATTTCTCTGGAACAGATGCTTTCCCAGAACTATCTCCGGATGAATATATTTCTGGGACATTCAATTACGATGGCGCATCGGAGATGCTGAAAAAGACTGGTTATAATTTAAGGATACCGGTAATCGAAGGGAAGGAATACTTGTCGAAGGCGAAAATGGCTCTCACTCAAGAGGATGGTTATAATTGTACTCTTTGGAGTATTTATCACGCTGCCATTGCCAATGCGATGAAGAAGGGAGACAATGTTTTTAAAAATGAAGGATATAAAAAGTGGCTGGAAGATTTTGAGATCCCGCTATATACGTATGAAAGTGTTGTTATCGATGTAGAGATGGAACGGAAAAAGTCTTCTGAATCTTTTGATGAAGTTGAAACTGAAGAACCTTCGGAAGTTGAAGATGAGCAGTTATCCTCAAGAATTAGGCAGCTTCAAGAAGCAGCAAATGTAAAATATGCGGCTTATTTAATCGCTTATGATAAAGGTGATGAGAAAACCGCGATTAGGCTTCATAGGGAATTTAATGGATTACTTGATCAGGTTGAAGATTTAAATGCAAAACTTGCGGAAGGAGAAACTACTGTTAGGGAATCAAAAAAGATTGGAGATTCTAAAGATGCTGAAGCAGGAATTGAATCTCTCGAACTCGATGGTCTCATAAAACACAGAAGAAAGCTGGATTTGCGTCTGCAAAATGCTAGATTAGGAGGTAATGAATCTCTAAAAGAGAAACTTATTAATCAAATTAAAGATTTAGACCAAAAAATTAATGCGTTAAAAGAAGGTTCGCAATAAATTAATCAATAATAATGGATAAAAATAATAAGCAAATACTAAGAGAGCTGATAAGAGAGCTTAATATGGCGATGACGCCGGAGGAGATTGAGGAGAATTTAAGTCATCTAAATGAGGAAGAGGCGGGACTTTTGGTGAAAAAATACAGCGCCATTAAAAAATATAGGGATGCGCTGGAGGAGTATGCAAGCATTGTAAATCCGGAGGAATACAAAAAAGCAATGACGGAATACAATAAAAAACTCCACGAATTGGAAAGCCAATACAGCGCTGATATGGAAGAAATCCAAGAGCAGGAAGATGGTGAAATGGAAAAGATCGAAAGGCAGGCTACGGAAGAATTGGAAAAAGCCTCAGAGGATATGCAAAAAGATATTGACACAATATTGGAAGTTAATAAAGAAGTTGATAAAAAACTTGAAGTCTTGGCAAACAGCGAAACCAATCAATGATTCACCTTTTTACTTGAGCTTAACTTCGGTATAATGAATTACCTTGTGACAGGAAGTTGTTTGTAGTGTTGGCGATTGAAATGGAGCAGAATTTACATTTGATTGTCATCCTGAACAAACGTGAAGGATCTAAGATATTAACGAGATTTTTCTGTCGGAAACTTCCTCAGAATGACGAGGGAACGTGGCTAGATATATAGTAAAGATTAAATTCGAAATTGGGTATGTACAAACACATAAAATAATTATAGGATGTAATTATGGCAAAGAAGAAAAAGAAAAAAAGAAGTTATAAAAGGAGAAAAAAGGATAAAAGAGCAATGGAGCTCAAGCTCAAAAAAGAAACTGTTTACTCAGTTGTCCAAATAACTTTTTTTTCTCTTGCTGCCCTTATCCTGATATCTTTTTCCAGAAAGGGATTACTTCTCATTAAATTAAATGATCTGCTTTTTGTAAATTTTGGATGGGTTGTACTTCTGCTTCCCTTTGTCTTTATATCCTTTGCTTTTTTGGTATCTAATTCCAAGATATTTTTAAGTCAGCCGAATGTGGTTATCGGGAGTGTCTTGTTATTTGTTTCGTTGGTCAGCTTTTTGCGCTCAGGAAAGTTGGGAAAATCTGCTTGGGAGGGTATGTCAACACTAATAACCTCTGCCGGCAGTTTTATTATTTTATTGGGCACGACAGTTGCTTCTCTGATAATTTTATTCAATACCTCCCTTGATCATGTTGCCTCAATAGTGATGAATGCTGTAAAAAGATATGTTTTTGGTGAAGGGAAACTTAAAAAGGCAATCGATTTTCCCAAAAGATCGAAAATGAAAGTTCTGGAAGGTGGTTCTCTTGCTAAAGAAAAAACGGTTGAAATAAAAGTGAATGAGCCCGATACTGTATCCAAAAAGACCGAGAAAAAACAAAAGGAAGAAGATCTTCAGCAAAAACTCGTCAGTAATGTTAAAGGCGAGGACACTGTCTGGAAGTATCCTCCTTCGAGTTTATTGTCTGATGATCACGGGGGAAAGGCGGATAGAGGAGATATCAAAGGAAATGCGGCGATCATCGAACAGACCCTGGAGTCCTTTGGAATTACTGCAAGAGTTGTTGAAGTCAATCTTGGTCCTGCTGTCACTCAATATGCAATTGAAGTTGCATTGGGCACTAAGCTCTCTAAGATCACTTCGTTGGAGCGGGATCTTGCGCTGGCCTTGGCTGCTCCGACCGGAACCATCAGAATTGAAGCACCAATTCCCGGAAGGTCGCTAGTTGGAATCGAACTTCCCAATAAATCGGCAGAATTTGTAACTCTTAAAAGGATCATGGAATCAGAAACAATGGATTCGAATAAAAGTAAGCTGGCAGTTTCTTTGGGATTGGATGTGTCAGGGAAACCGGTGGTTACGAATCTTGCAAAAATGCCCCATATGCTTATTGCAGGCCAAACGGGGTCCGGAAAAAGTGTTTGCATCAACTCTTTTCTTTCGACAATTTTGTTTCGTGCTGCCCCTTCAGAGGTTAAACTAATACTGGTCGACCCCAAAAGAGTGGAGTTGACAGGATATAACGGTATCCCTCATCTTTTGACTCCGGTGATCGTTGATCCCAAAGAGGTTCTCTCTGCACTAAGATGGGTCCAGTCAGAGATGGACAGAAGGTATAAATTGTTTGCCCAGGCCGGAGCAAGAAATATTGATTCCTTTAACGAAATGAGCGGTTTTCAGGCACTTCCTTATATAGTTGTTTTTGTTGATGAACTTGCAGATATCATGCTGTTTTCCCCGGTAGAGGTTGAGGATACTATAACAAGGATTGCCCAAATGAGCCGTGCTACCGGAATACATATGGTGCTGGCAACACAAAGACCCTCGGTTGACGTCATAACGGGTCTTATAAAGGCAAATATTCCCTGTAGAGTTGCCTTTGCGGTCGCCTCACAAGTGGATTCAAGGGTGATACTCGACGGTCAGGGTGCAGAAAAGCTTCTCGGAAGAGGGGATATGCTTTATCTTCCCCCTGAGCAGGCAAAGCCGATGAGGATTCAGGGAGCGTATGTGTCTGACAAGGAGATAAATTCACTTGTGAGCTTTTTGAAAAACCAGGGGGTTGAACCGCAATATACTGAAGAGGTGACCGAAATGCCAAAACCTGGCACCACCACTATTGCCGGCGTTGATGAGGATCTGGATGAGCTTTTTGAGGATGCGGTTAGGGTTGTCATCAGATACGACAGAGCAAGCGCTTCCCTTCTGCAGAGAAGAATGTCTGTTGGTTATGCAAGGGCGGCAAGGATATTGGACCAGCTGGAAGCAGCCAAAGTAGTTGGTCCTGCTGATGGTTCAAAACCAAGAGACGTGCTAGTACAAAACGCTGAGGAAGTGTTATCTTCAACAAAGACCACTTAATAAGTTTTTAAAATGATCACTATTGGTGAATACTTAAAAAGAGAAAGGAGAAAGAATGATTTCTCTTTGAATGAATTATCAAAAAAGACAAAGATAAGGGCAACATATATTGAACATATTGAGAAGGAATCATGGGAAAAACTTCCCGAATTCCCTGTGGTGCAGGGATTTGTAAAAAGCATCTCCACGCATTTAAAACTAGACGAAAAACAATCAATGGCATTACTGCGAAGGGACTATCCTCCAAAAAAACTAATGATCAATCCAAAACCTGATGTTTCAGATAAGATAAAATGGAATCCAAAGCTTGCTTTTACAGTTGGAGTTATTGGTGTAGTGATCTTGGTTTTTGGTTATCTTTTTTATCAATACTTGAATTTCACTGCTCCGCCGCAGCTGATATTGGAAAAACCAAAAGAGGATGAAAAAGTGTTAATATCGCAGATCGCGGTTCAAGGGAAAACTGACCCTGAAGCTACAATAAAGGTCAATAATCAGCCAATTTTAGTTGAAAAGGATGGATCTTTTCTTGGTGAGATCGAAGTATATGAAGGAACGGAAGAGATAGTTGTTGTCGCCAGATCAAGAGCCGGAAAAGAGGAGATAATCACCAGAAAAATAAATGTAGAGCTTGGGGACGAAGACTAAATCCAGCGGGTTTTATTTGTCATTTTATGGTATAAAGATTAAATTGCTTTTTATCAGTTTTAATAATTAGCATAAGTATAAATATGAGCGGAATTCAAACACTTTTAGTTGTCGTTATCGTCATTCTCACCTTGCTACTTTTAATTGTGGGAGCTCAGGTGGTCTTGATCATTGTTGATCTGAGAAAAGCACTGAAAAGACTCAATTCACTTTTGGAAGATTCAATTTGGGGCGGTGGATTGATCAGACCTGAAAAACTGACGGGAATACTGGAATTTTTCAAAAAGAAAAGCAAGGGAACAATGGAAAAAAGAGGAGAGGGAGAAATATAGTTCTGCTATGATTTAAATTGTGGACAAATCTCTTCTGGTGCGTTACCTTTTTTAACTACTGTATATCCTGATCTATGTTGGCCATTGGGCAATAAATAGGAATTATATCCGCCCACTTCAGCCTTACCTCCTCTAAAAGTCTTGCATGTAATTTTTGTAGTTTCTAAAAATGCGTCATTATTACCGTTTAGTTTGGTTTTCAATGCTTCTCTTACGGCACGAATATGCACAGGACATCCCTCACAAACAGTTTGGTGTGGAATAATTTCTGTAAAACGTGTACCCCTTTCTGCCATCGAACGGGATTATATAATGGGAATTTCCATTCTTTCAAGAGCATAAATTTTTAGCATCAATATTTCTTTTTAGTAATTATTTAAAATAGTTTGATATTTAACACTTAATGTGAGCCTGTTTTAACGGTATAATTGCCTATATGAAAACGTCTGAGGTAAGAGAAAGATATATAAAGTTTTTTGAAGCTAGCCCAAGAGATCATAAGCAGATAAAACCAGCACCTTTGGTCTTGCCGGAAGATCCGACAACGCTTTTTACTTCTGCAGGAATGCAGCCTCTTGTGCCTTATCTTTTAGGGGAAGAACATCCCAAAGGAAAAAGACTGGTGAATTCTCAACCCTCAATTCGTATGCAAGATATTGAAGAGGTGGGTGATAATCGTCATACGACATTTTTTGAGATGTTGGGCAACTGGTCTTTGGGAGATTACTTCAAAGATGAGCAACTTGCGTGGTTTTATGAATTTTTGACCAGTGAGATCGGACTTACTAAGGACAGATTGTGGATCAGCGTTTTTGAGGGTGGTGGTCAGGTTCCTAAAGATATTGAGTCTGCAGAGATCTGGAAAAAGATTGGTATTAAGGAAAGTAGGATCGGTTACTATAGTGCAAAGAAAAATTGGTGGAGCAGGAATGGAACTCCTAGCAAAATGCCTATTGGAGACATTGGAGGGCCCGACTCGGAAGTGTTTTATGATTTCGGTGAGGAGCTAAAGTTGCATGAAAATTCACCATATGCAAAACAAAAATGTCACATGAACTGCGACTGCGGAAGATTTCTCGAGATAGGCAATTCTGTTTTTATGCAATACAAAAAAGTTGCAGAAGGAAAGTTGGAAGAGCTTCCTAATATGAATGTTGATTTTGGAGGAGGATTAGAGCGGATAACTGCTGCGTCAATAGATTCACCTGATGTTTTTGAAATTGATGTTATGAAAGATATTATTGATGGACTGGAGAAAATCACAGGCAAAAGCTATCAGGAAAAGAAAAATATAGTTCCTTTTCGGATCATTTCTGATCATCTTCGTGCAGCAACCTTTTTGGCAAATGATGGTGTTCTTCCGTCAAATAAGCAACATGGATATATTTTAAGAAGGTTAATACGAAGATCTGCAGTCAAACTCAGGGATATGGAGGGTTCAATTCATGAAAATGCTTTTGATAAAGCCATAGATAAAGTATTCGATTCATATGAGGATCACTACCTTGACTTAAAAAACAGACAAAATGTGAAAAAGGTCTTATCTGATGAGCTAAAAAGATTTACCAATACTTT
Source organism: Candidatus Woesebacteria bacterium (assembly GCA_016926185.1). Lineage (GTDB taxonomy): Bacteria > Patescibacteriota > Microgenomatia > UBA8517 > UBA8517 > JAFGPD01. Next base: position 23,653 of record JAFGPD010000008.1, read on the forward strand.
GGAAAAAGGACTAAGAGAGATAAAAAAAATAGATACGATAGATGCAAGGAAAGCCTTTGATCTTTATCAATCTTATGGTTTTCCTTTGGAAATTACTGCTGAGATATTTTCAGAAAGAGGCCAAGCGATTGACATTAATAGATTTCAGAAAGAATTTGAAAAACACAAAGAGGCCTCAAGGTCTACATCGGCAGGAGTGTTTAAAGGTGGATTGGCTGATGAAAGCGAAGAGACAATAAGATTTCATACCGCTACACATCTGCTTCAGGCTGCACTAAGGAAAGTATTGGGGGAAAATGTAATACAAAAAGGACAAAATATTAGCGGTCAAAGGAGCAGGTTCGATTTTAATTACCCGAAAAAACTTACAGAAAATGAACTTAATAAAGTAGAATCTTTGATAAATGAAATTGTTGAAAAGAACCTGCCGGTAAAGAAAAAACTCATGAAAAGAACTGAAGCAGAAAGGACGGGGGCGATCCATGCTTTTGGTGAAAAATATGGTGAGGAGGTAAGTGTGTATTATGTAGGAAAAACCTTGGAGTCTGCCTTTAGCAGGGAGTTTTGTGGTGGTCCTCATGTGTCTCGTACTTCGCAAGTAGGACGTGTTAAAATAAAAAAACAGGATAAAATAGGTGCAAATACCGTTAGGATCTATTTAGTTTTTGATAACTAAATAGATTAGTTGGTCTTGAAATGTTTTATGTCCATCAAAGATATACTGCCCAAAAAAGAAAAGAAAAAAAAGAAGGAATACTTCTGGGCTTTGGTCATTGAACCAAGCTGGGTACAGGCTGGCATATGGAAGATCGAGGCTGGAAATGCATACATTCTTTCCAGTAGTACCCCAACTGCTTGGAGTTCTGATTCAGATCTTGTAAATGCTTCTGATACTGCACTGTCTTCTGCGGTCAAAAAGCTTGACGAGATGGAGGATGAACCAAACAAAACCGTTTTTGGTGTGGTTTCAAGTTGGGTAGACAACGGTGAGATAAATTCAGAACATCTTGAAAAAATTAAAAAGATATGCGAGAAACTGGATCTTAAACCTGTTGGCTTTGTTGTAATACCTGAAGCTGTTGCCCATTACGTAAGATCGCAAGAAGGAAGTCCGCTTAACGCCCTTGTTCTGGGGGTTTTTGAGGAGGAGATTGAGATCACCATTTTCAGTTTGGGAGAAATTGCTGGTAAGGAGATCGTATCAAGAAGTGTGTCTGTTGTTGATGACTTAAGTGAAGGTCTTGCAAGACTGAAAATTACAAAGATGCCATCTAGATTTATCATTTATGACGGAAAGGCAGGGGAGCTTGAAGAGGTCAGACAAACCCTTCTTAAGGCAAATTGGGACAGTCTTTCCAAGATAGAAGTACTGCATTCGCCCAGGATTGAGATATTGGATGTGGAACAAAAAGTGGAAGCAGTTTCACTTGCAGGTGCATCGGAGCTTTCCGAAGTTGACAGGATAGTCTCTGATGAGCTTGATGAGGAAACGGAATCGGAAAACATAGTTCATGAAAAAGAGACAGACACATTTGATGAAACAAATTTGACAGAGCCTGAAGAGGATATTTCCCCTGAAGATTTCGGGTTTGTTGTTGAGCAAGATATTGCAGGCTTGACGTCTGACGAGGAAAAAACATATATGACAAATGATAATTTAGGATCTTTAAACATGGATAGTACACATAAAGAAGATGTATTGGATGATAAAAAACAAACGGAAGAAGTAACAGAAGACACATTCGTAAAAGGCAAAAAAGAAAAGATCTCAAAAGTAAAGATTGCTTTGTCTGGTATTTTTGGAAAGATAAAAGGTCTTATAAGAGATATATTTGGGAAAAGGATTTTGGTTATTGGCGTAGGTGTGTTCATCCTTATCTTAGGAGGACTATTTGCACTTTGGTGGTATGTTCCAAAAGCAGATATTACTATTTATCTCACATCACAGCAGCTGGAGGAGAACTTTACTATTTTTACAGACCCAGAGATAACTGAACCTGACTTTTCTGAGTCGCTTTTGCCGGGGAAATCAGTCATAAAGAAAGTAGAGGGAGAAAGAACAACTCCTGCTACTGGAGTGAAGGTTGTCGGGGATAAGGCGACAGGTGAAGTGACACTTTACAGGGTCGGGAGTGACCTTAATCTTAATTCCGGAACTGTCCTTAATGGTCCTAATGGGTTGGACTTTGCTTTGGATGAAAATGTCAGTATTGCAAGTGGTAGTGCAGGCAGTCCTGGAGAGACTAAAGCTAGAGTTACTGCGCTCGATCTGGGAGCAGAATATAATCTCGCATCAGGAACAACCTTTTCAGTAGAAGACTATTCAATAAGTGATGTGGAAGCCAGAAATGAAGAGAGTTTTTCGGGTGGATCAAGCAGAGAGATAAGTGCTGTTTCTGAAAGTGACAAAGTAAGCCTGAAAGATGAATTGACTGATGAGTTGACCAAAAAAGCAATTGAAGAGATAAAAGGTGAACTATCAGTAAATGAAATGCTTATTGAGGATTCTATCGAGGCTGATGAGATTGATGTCAGTTTCAGCCATGACGTTGGTGATGAAGCAACTACGCTAAAGTTGGAAATGTCAACTAATGTTAATATTTTATTAATCGACAAGAACACATTGGCAAATTTTGCGAGAGAGCTTCTCGAGGACAAAATTCCCGAAAAGTTTGTTTTAAGGAATGAACAAATAAGATCTGATTTTGATTATCAAGGACAAGAAGATGATAAGTATGTTTTGGGAGTAAGAGTTAATGCTAATTTGCTTCCGGCGATAGAACCGGAAGAGATCAAAAATACAATAACAGGAAAATACCCTTTTTTGGCTGAAGAATACTTTAAAGAGGAAATTCCGGGTTTTGTCAGAGCGGAGATAATATTGGAACCAATACTTCCGGGAAGATTAAAAACCTTGCCACATGTCTCTGATAACATAGAAATTGAAATTGCATCAGAGAGATAAGAATTGCATTAATATGTTACCAAAAAAAATTATTAGGATATGTGCAGGCACCTCATATATATCTGGTGTTGTGATATTGCTATCTGTGATTTACCCGATAGCCTCATATGAGGCTAAGTCAAAAAAAGAATACCCCGATCTTGTCAGTCCTTTATCCAAATCTTCTGTTCTAATGCAAAATTCCTACAACTTACTCGAAGAAAGTGATTATACAAAAGCCAGTAACTGGTTTCCTATGGAGAGAGATTTTTCCCAAAATGAAAAGATCACCTACAGGATAAATATTCCTAAAGTTGGTATCGAAGACGCTTTAGTATCAGTTGGAGGAGAAGACCTTTCAGATAGCCTGATACAATATCCCGGAACATCTATGCCTGGTCAGCTGGGCAATTCAGTGATATTTGGACATTCGATACTCCCGATTTTTTATGACCCCGATGATTACTTGGCGATTTTCTCAACATTAGACAAACTTAATAATGGAGACGATATTTATATTAACCTGAATGAAGTTGTCTATCACTATCAGGTTTATGACAAATTTGAGGTTAGACCGACCCAGGTTGAAGTGTTACGCCAAGATGAAGACTCTTCTTATCTGTCATTAATTACATGTACCCCTCCGGGTCATCCTGCAAAACCTAAAAGGTTAATTGTCAGAGCGAAGATCGTTCCTGTCACAGCTAATAAATTGGAAACAAATTGATCTTATCGTAAAGCTTATCAAGTGATTTTTTTTCTGTTTTAGAAAAATACTGCGAAATCTTTTTAAAAAGAACCATAAATGAGAATATTAGGTATAGATTACGGAAAAAGAAAAATCGGTTTGGCAATGTCAAGCGAGGGAAAGCTGGCAACTCCTTTAAGTGTACTAAAGGTTAGTTCAGACAATGAAGCTGTTGAGAAAATTAGACAGATTCTGAAAAGCAAGAATATTACCAGGCTTGTTTTGGGTATTTCTGAAGGAAAAATGGCTGAGGAGACCAAAGATTTTGCAAGGAAATTAGAAGAAAATTTGGGAGTTAAAATTGTTTTTTATGATGAAACTTTGACTACAAAAGACGCTCAGAAAATGTCTATAGAAGCTGGGATAAAAAGAAAAAAACGCAAAGATATGGAAGATGCTTATTCAGCGACACTGATACTTCAGGGATATATAGATTCTCTGTAAGGTTTTTTTGGTAATATGGATATATGGAGGTTAATAAGGAAGTGTCCGATCATATCAAACAGCTATTCCAAAATGGTGTATCTGCCGATTCGATTAAAAGCGCCTTTCTGCAAAAAGGCTGGAAAGAAGAAGTTATTACCCCTTATATAAATCAAGTGATGGGTAGTATTTCAAAAGATCAGAAAGTTGAACTCCAAAATCCTTCGATGAATACAACAAATACACAAGACATCGGTGGTGATGGAATATCTAGTAAAGACCTGCCTGGCCCTGTAGAGCTTTTAAAACAATCTTGGGATATTTATAAAAAATCTTGGAAAACTTTAGTTGGTGTTTTTCTTATTCCATATATAATGATTTTAGTTTTTGTACTGGTTTTGGGTTGGGTCAAGATGTCTGATCCCCCCTTGTTGCTAGTGTTAGCAGTATATTTTGTTTCTATTTCACTAG
>JAFGPD010000057.1 GCA_016926185.1 Candidatus Woesebacteria bacterium
ACGCTCTCCAGGAGGAAGGCGTGCCGCCGGGAGCGCAGCTTCATCAGGACGGAGACGGGGGTCTCCGTGTCGGCGATGATCTCCCGGTAGAGGGGGATCAGGTTTCCCTCGCGGGTCAGTTTTTCGAATGTCTCAAAGGACGGGCTGTACATGTTTGGTACCTCTGTCTCACAAATAAAAAAGGCCGTGATCGGTCACGGCCTTTTTGGATTCGGTATTGAAAACAAAAAAGCCGCGGAGAATACTGGAAAGATCCTCCGCGGCTTGCGATCTGTATGATTCAGGAACCTACCGGCAGACGAACCTCTCCTCCGAGATCCGCCACCACCAATTATGCTGTCCTGAAGTCGTCTGTATCATGGTACTGCCCACTGCTCAAAAAATTTGTTTCTATCTAGCAGAACAAAAGGGGGTTGTCAATAGCAAAAAATAAATTAAGGAAGGGGTTCCTGGAATTTACGCAGCCGGTGCGAAGCGGCAGCGGGACACCTGTCAGGCGAAGAAAAAGGTTAAATATTCTTTTCATTAGTCTGTCACACATCCATCGTCAGTATCTAATTGAACTTGACTTTCAACTTTTTCTTGTTGTTTTGCTTCTTCAAGATTTTTCAGCTGTTTGATAGGTTCTCGAAATGGCGAAACATCTTGAACTACACATAACCCAGGTAAAGTATCGCCCATGTTCCTATTCGCGATATATGAGGACACAACACCAATTACTGTAATAACGTCATCAAAAACCCAAAATGCTGGTCCTCCACTGACACCATTGATGGCCACCCCATCAATCAAGTAAGCAAAATTATCCTCCATCCATGAGCTTATCCTACCTGAAAAAAAGCATAAATTTCCCGATGCAATAGATGGAAAGCCCAACCAACCGACATCTACGCCAATCTTTAAATATTTTCCTTCAGGGGAAATATTCAACATCTTATCAGGAAAAGGGAACTCACCTTTTGGAAATACGATACATGCTGTATCAGCTGCTTGATTTAGAAAAATAAACCGATCGGCCTGTCTCAAAAGCACACTTTCTTTGGTAGTATAATGGGTAAGCCGAACTGGTTCTTCCCAATAATGCGCATGACTAATTACATGGGCAGCGGTTGCAATACCGCAGAGTTCCAAATTAGAAGAATAGGCAATAGCGAACCCTGTACCACTACAATTTGGTGTATTTACAGATACTATATATGGCTCCAATATCTCAACGCCTTCTCTCCATTCCATCTTATAACCCCTTTCTTTGAGATAGCAAAAAGCAAAACCTGGCCCCTTTCTACATATAATTTAGTATTGTGTTCCCGGAATTCTTCATGCCTTTTTATCCGCAATAATCAATGTTGGTTGGATGTCCTTCCTAGGCAATTCTGCCTTCATTGCACCATAAATGTGAAGCTGGCTTTCAAACAAGTAAGCCTTAAGATCATCGATATCGGGTTTTGAATGTCCTTCCACAGGGTGTTTTGAGCCAAGGTTCAATGGCGATTTAAAGAGAATAGGGATTGTATCTTGACTTTCACTGCATGTGTAACTCGTAAGGATGTGCGTCAACTCGAATAAATATCGGTACAGCTTGTTGTAACTATTGACAATATATGGGAAAGCGTCAATGCGTGGGTCAACATAAGAAAGCTTGGTCGGGTTCTTTTCTTCTGGGTTATTGGGAAGGACGAGGTAATAGGCTGCCTTGCCATCAGGGAAGGTTGTTACACGGGCGTCAGAAGAAATCACTGCAAAATGCTGAGATAGGTCTCTATAGGCTTTGATTTTGTTCCCATGCGCTTCCCAATAGCCGAGAGTCAAAGACTGAATTCGGTCTGGTAGTTGAATCTTGCCCTTCCGAATCTGTTTAACGAGATCAGCAAAACTAGCCGGAACGGAAATCCGAAGTGTCTTACTTATGTAAACGTTTGCGGCATTGAGCGCGCGTCGTGCAGCATCAAAGTAATGATCTACGACAAAACTGAGAGTGTTCCTGATCGGTTCAGGCACCAATATGATGCCGTGGCTTGGGCTTGCATCGTCCGGCGAAGGAACGCCGTCCGTTGAGTGGATCAGTTTTTCCGCAAGACCAAGGACGGCATCTGCCGCGGCATAAACGCAGTACTGCAGTTGTTCCAGATAGAACTCTTGAATCCGCTGAGCTTCAGGATTATCACCCGCAGCCTCCCGAATACGTGAGCTCAAAGTGATCAGGTGAGGAATCTGGCCGATCGGTATCATAGAATAATGGTACACACACGCCACTCCTTGAAGCTTTGGAAAATTAGGTGAATTCCGGGGACACAATACTAAATTATTTATGGTTCCATGTTGTTCTGTGGACTATCAAAAAATAAATCTGTCCCCTTTTTCTCTTATCTTTTTAGTTTGCGAACGCCAAACTCAGCGGAGCGGCTTTTTGCGTCTGTTGAAGTGACAGGTTAGAAACTTTTTATATGTTGTATTTTTGAAATAACTTCATCAAGTTGCTGGGAATATCGCGCAATCATCTCATTTGGAAAGGAACCGCCACCATGCACTGCCATGTTCCTGGCTTGAATAGCTTCTTCCAATAACAGAATATCTGATTTATCAATTATTCCTTCGTGAGAAAGATGTTCTATAATTTCTCTAATTGAATATTTGTTAAATTCTTTTCCTTGCCTTAAAAGGACTTCTTTACTAATGGCTTCAAACTTTGACCATTTCCAAATAAATTCAGATAATTCTTGCATTAACTGAAGTTTTTTTACCTCATCTTTCATTCGCTCTCTGCGTAACATGAGTAAAGCCCAAGAAGTGACAGAAAGAAAAATACCGGTTCCAGATATGAGTAACGCCATCTGTTGAACTCTTGTAAACTCAATATCAAGAGTCGTTAATATAAAATAAGCAATACCAAAAACAGCAACTACCAAACCCAAAAGAGAATATAGCTTTAAAATAGTTTCAACTCTTCTACGAGTAGACTGTCTTTTTTCAAGCTCCCATAAGTCCTTTTCTAAATTTTGCTTATTAAAATCAATGTTTTCCCCCATCGCCATCACTCCTTAATCGTTGAGATTGTTACAGTCAAGATTGCAGCAGTGATAACTACAATAAAAAGAAGCATATATCCACTGTCCTGCAACTTAGTTGTGTCATAAAGCATTCCCGCTGATAATGATAAAATTGCAGAAACCACTCTCAACGATTTTATGCCAATACCCTTTTTAGGTAGTGACAATCCGCGTCGTAAAAGAACACGGGCATCATTTACCATACTGCTTGTAATCTGTGGATCATCGCCAGTAGTGTTTCGCGACGCTTCTAATCTATTTGATTCTTCGATCAAATCACTAACAAACTCGGTTGTAGCCTCTGACAATTTTTCCTTAGCTTTTTCATTAAAGCCTTTGAGATCTTGGTCTGGTATCTGTATTTGCATAATTTTATTCCAAGAATATCTAATTTAAGTTTCTAACACGTTGCTTATACCTTAAAGTGTATCTGCGGTGAACACTAGGGACACTTCCCATATTAATTTACAAATTTCTTTTTTGAACGTTTGTCCGCCCCGGTTCTTTAACAGCACTGTCCCCCACAAACACAAAACCCCGTCTCTGTGTGAGAAACGGGGCTCTGGGAGTATCCGTCAATAGTTTCCTCTTTTATCAAAAGAAGCAAACCTGGTTATGAAATTGAACATAACGGCTGGATGATACGACTTTCATGGAAATTGTCAAGGCGTTTAAGGGATGCCATCCGGCACAAAAGTCAAGCCGCGTCCCTGTATCCACTAAACTCAAGGTTTCGCGGAGTCAGGTTTCGGGTCCCGGGTTTCAGGTTCTTCAGGTAATTGAGCGCCATGCCATACTGCCACAATCCACACATCATCATCCTTAATCTTATAGAAAAATCGATATGGAGTCACAATAACTTCACGAAAAGGCAGTTCCGGAAACTCAGGGAGAGGTCTTCCCGATTCAGGAAATTTCTTGAGCCGTGATAGCGATTTCTCTGCTTTCCTGCGAAAG